>NZ_JAAAYH010000094.1:0-24405 GCF_018035285.1 Streptomyces sp. MK37H
AGCAGGTCGTCGAACAGGTGGGAGTCGACGATCGGCAGCTCGCCCCGAGTGGTCGGCAGGGGGAAATCCCCCGGGTGCCGCTGGTGGGACATCGGGCTCCTTACTCGGTGGGAACAGCGAGGACGTCACCCGGCACGAGGAAGCGGTTCTCGATCCGCCGGGAGGCGATGAGCCACCGGCGGACCTCCCCGTCCGGCCCGCCGACCCGGACGAAGCGGTCGAACACGTCGGCGACCAGCACCGGAACGGTCGTCGGGATGGGAGGCTCGCCGTCCTGCGCGTAGAGCACCAGGGCGGACACGGCCTCGACGCGATCGGTCTCGTGACGGAGTACGTGGAAGTTGGACATCAGGTGACGCGAGACCCGCCACACCGGACGAGGCCGCGCACCTGTCACGCTACGTCGCCGACGGCGGGGTCGCCGCGAGCGCGGCCGGCCCGATTCCCGAGGAACCCGCCCGGTCGGTGCGCGCCGCGAGCCTGTTCGTCCGCGGCGACGCCGCCCAGCTGACCGAACTGGTCGCCAGGGTCGATGACGGCCGGCTCCGGATCCACATCGCCGCCCGCCGCCCGGTGGCCGAGTCACGCGCGGTGCATGAGGACGCCGCCACCGGGCGGCTGCCCGGTAAGACGGTCCTGACCGCTCCCTGAGCGCCCGGCCGGGCCGCGCTCATGGATGAACGCCATTCGCCGAGACGCTCGGCTCGCGCCGTCCGGCGGTGCCGGGCTGGTCCCGGATGAGCGTGCGCAGCAGGTCCGCCACCAACGCGGCGGCCTCCGAGAGGGGCTGCACCTCGGGGGTGCACAGGGACATCGCGGTGTGGAGCTGGGAATCGGCGAAACGGTAGGCACGCACCTCATCGGGGGCGAAGTGGGCTCGGGTCGCCGTGAGCGGCAGGACGGTCACCCCGAGCCCGCTCACCACCGCGTCCCGTAGCACCATGCCCGGCTCGATCTCGGCGACGACCGAACAGTGCAGCCCCGCGGCGTGGAAAGCGGCGTCGGTGATCCGCCGCACGGTGTGCACCTCGCTCGGCAGGATGAAGCCCAGCCGGCTTGCCTCCTTGAGGGTGATGGTGTCGCCGCGGTTGGTGACGGACGGGAGCCTCGCGCTGGAGACCAGGCAGAAGTCCTCTTCCAGGACGTGTTCGAACACGACCCCCTTCACATACCCGGGATCGTAGATGAGCGCCATGTCCACCTGTCCGAGCAGCACGGCCTGGCTCATCACCACCGTCAGGTTCTGGATCAGCTGTAGCTGGATGTTCGGATACCGTTCCCGCACCGCCCGCAGCAGTGGTACGGCCAGGCCCGGCGCCATGCTGTACGAGGCGAGGCCGACGGTCACCAGGCCGGCCGGGGTGTCACCGCCCGCGCGCAGGTCGATGCGGGCGGCCTTCTCCAGCCGGAGAATGCCCTGTGCGTAGCGGTAGAGGGAGCGCCCGGACGCCGTGGCCACCACACCGCGGCCGGTGCGTTCGAGCAAACGCGTCTTGACGTCGTGCTCCAGTGCGGAGATGTGCTGGCTGAGCGCCGATTGCGTGATGTGCAGCGAGTCCGCGGCCCTGGTGATGTTGCCGACGTCGACCACTCTGACGAAGTAACCGAGCCTGCGGGTGTCCATCGCGCTCCTCCTCGGAGTTGTCGTCTCGGCCACCCAGTGCCGCTGCGCGCGGTGGCGTGGTCCTGACCGAGGCGGCACCGGCCGACGGAGCACGAGGCACGAGGTACGCAGGTGAACGTACCCCTCGTGGCCCGTCGGCGGAATAGGGGCGCGGGCGGGCCACCAGCCGGGGTCCCGGTCGTGGCAGCCCGCGCGCCGTTCACCCGGGCGGTGGCTCGCCGTCTCCGCCCGGCGAGAGAACCTCGTAAACGGCCGAATGGTCCTCGCCACCGAGTCCGCGGCCGAGCAGTTCCGCGAACACCTCTTTGGTGCGGCGCGACTGCGGCAGGCGGGCGCCCAGTTCGTCGGCGAGTGCGGCCGCGTACCGGAGGTCCTTGACCTGGTTGGCCGCACTGCCGCCGAGACCGTACTCCCGCTCGAGGATCTTGGCGGCTTTGGCTTCCAGCACGGCACTGGCGGCCAGGCCACCCCGGAGCACCCGGACCAGCTGTTCCCCTCGGAGCCCGGCCCTGCGGCCCAGGTCGATGGCTTCGGCCACGGACAGCAGGGTCGCCGCCACGATCACCTGGTTGCACAGCTTCGCCACCGTTCCCGCCCCGGGCGGGCCCATGTGTTCGACGGTCGCGGCGAAGGACCGCAGCACCGGCTCCACGTGGCGGTATGCCGTCGGAGTCGCGCCGACCATCAGGCTCAGGGTGCCCGCACGAGCCCCGGCGTCACCACCGCTCATCGGCGCGTCGACCACGGCGATACCGAAACCACCGAGCCGTTCCGCGAGCCGGCCGGCCTTCTGCCGGGAGGTGGTGCTGAGCACGACCACGTGTGTGGTGCCGTGGCCCGCCCATTCGCTGATGGCGGGGTCCGGGGCGATCTCGTCGAACTGATCGACGTCCGGCAGCGCGGACAGCACGATCTCCGCGCGGAGGTCCCCGGGACGCGCGACGGCCCGGTCACCGAACGCCTCCGCCTTCTCGCGGGTCCGGTTCCATACCTGGAGCGGGAAGCCCGCACGTGCGAGATGCCCGGCGACCGGCGCGCCCATCGGGCCGAGGCCGACAACTCCGACCGTGGGTCCGTTCACTCCTCGACGACCAGACCCTTGGCCTTCAGCTTCTCGGCGAGTCCGTGCACCTCGATCAGGGACCTGTCGCCACGGCGGTGCTGCTCCCGGATCTCCGCCTCATGGTCCTCTCGCTCCTGGCAGAGCCGGACGACCTCCTCGGCCTCCTGCGGGTCGACCACCACGATGCCGTCCGCGTCACCGCGCAGGATGTCGCCGGGCCGGACGATCTGCCCGCCGATGGGGATCGGCCGGTTCACCGTACCGAGGGTTTCCTTGACCGTCCCCTCGATGCAGACCGAGCCGGAGAAGACGGGGAAGCCCAGCTCTCGCAGGTCCGCGCTGTCGCGCACGCCGGAGTCGGTGACGAACGCGGCGAGGCCCTTGCTCTGGCACGCGGTGGCGAGCACATCGCCGAAGGAGCCGGCCTGCTCGAATTCCGAGCCCGCGACGATCACGACGTCACCGGGCCGGGCATACGAGATCGCGACCTGGACCATGATGTTGTCGCCCGCCTGGGCCTCGGCGGTGAAGGCCGGGCCGCAGAAGGACATGCCGGGGTCGACGGGCTTCAGCCGGTGCGCCAGCGCGCCCTTGCGCCCCTGCGCCTCATGGATGGTCGCGGCGGAGAACCGGCCGAGCGCGGCCACCACGTCCGCGGACGGGCGGTCGAAACTGGTGCGCACATGGATCATGAAAGGGTTCCTTTCGTTTCAGGACTCGGGGTCTGCGGATATGCGCAGCACCGTCTTCGACGACCGCGAGGGGTCCGCGGCGCGGGCGAAGGCCTCGGTGGCGGCGTCGACGGGGAAGGTGTGGCTGAGCACCGCGTCGAGGGAAGGGTCCCGGGTGAGGGTGGCGATCGCGGTGTCGAGTTCGATGTCGAAGCGCTGCGAGCCGTACAGCGCGAGTTCCTTGGCGATGACCGTCGACATGGTGACCTGGACCGGTTCGCGCGGCAGCATGCCGAGTTGGAGCACGGCGCCGCCGGGGCGTGCCGCCGTCAGCGCGGTGGCGAGTGAGGACACGGCACCCGCCGCCTCGACCACCACGTCGAACGAGGATTCCGGAACGCCGTCGTCTGGGGAGGGTTTCACGGTCGAGGCGGCGCCGACGGCGGCCGCGATCCGCAGCGGGAAGTCATGGAGGTCGGCGGCGGCGATCTCGCCGGCGCCCGCGTGCCGGAGCGCGGCGATCGCGAGGGCGCCGATCGGGCCCGCTCCGCTGACCAGCACGCGCGCACCTCGTACGCGCTCGCCCAGCTGCGCCACCCCGTGCAGGGCGACGGCCAGCGGTTCGGCGAGTACGGCTCGGCGCAGCGGCAGTTCGGCGGGGAGCGGGCGCAGTTGGCCGGGCAGCACCTCCAGCAGTTCGGCGAAGCCGCCCTGGGTGTGCGGCCGGGTCGAGGCGCTGCCGAGGTACGTACCACGGGGACGCAGATGCAGACCGGTGGCGGTGGTGGCACCGGGCGGTGCGCAGGGTGTCGCGGGGTGGATCGCGACGCGGGTGCCGACGGCGGGTGCGTCCGGGACGTCGGGGCCGGCCTGTGCGACGACGCCGACCACCTCGTGGCCGAGCACCAGTGGTTCGGTGACGGTGTACGGCCCGTTGCGGCCGTCCGCGGCGTAGTGCAGGTCCGATCCGCAGATGCCTCCGTACACGATGCGGACCGCGACCCGGTCCGGTGCTGTTCGCAGGCCGGGCAGTTCATCCACCCGCAGATCTCCCGGTCCGTGGACGACGACGGCTTTCACGGTGGCGGGCTCCTTTCGTTCGGTTCGGGTTCAGCGCCCGAGGTAGCCGCCGTCGACGGGCAGTACCGTCCCGTGGATGAACCGGGCGGCGTCGGACGCGAGGAAGAGCGCGGCTCCCGCGACGTCCTGCGCGGTGCCCCACCTTCCGGCGGGGATGCGTTCGAGGATCTGGCGGTTGCGGGTCTCATCGGCGACGAGCGCGGTGTTCATCTCGGTGTCGATGAACCCGGGTGCGATGGCGTTGACGCGGACGCCCTTCGCGGCCCACTCGTTCGCCACCGACTTCGTCAACTGCGCCACGGCCCCCTTGGACGCGGCGTACGCGGAGGCCGTGAAGCCGCCGGTGAAGGAGAGCATCGACGCCAGGTTGACGATCACTCCCGCGCCGCGTTCGAGCATCGGACGGCCGAACAGCTGGGTCAGCTCCACGACCGTCCGTACGTTGAGCTGCTGCACCCGGTCCCAGTCCGCTACGGGGAAGTCCTCGAAGGAGTGGCGCAGGTTCAGGCCCGCGTTGTTGACCAGGATGTCGACGCGGTGGTCCCGCAGCACCTCGGCCGCGGTGGCGCGGACCCGCGCGGGGTCGCCGAGGTCGGCGGCCACCGGTATGTACTTCCCGACGTGCTCGGTGGCCTCTCTGCGGTGGATCCCCACCACAGTCGCGCCGTTGCGCAGGTAGAGGTCGGCTATCGCGTGTCCGATGCCGGTGCTGGCTCCGGTGACCACGGCGGTCCTGCCGGTCAGGTCGGCGCTGAACGGAACGTCGTTGTCCAATGTGGTGTCCTCGTTGTGTGTCATGCGATGTGCGACCCGCCGTTGACGTCGTAGGTGACGCCCGTGAGATATCCGGCGTGCTCCCCCAGCAGGAAGGCGATGACCGCCGCCACGTCGCGTACGGTGCCGATCCGCCCCACGGGCAGCTCCTTGAGCAGCACCGCCTTGCGCTCGTCGGACAGGCGGCCGCCCATGATGTCGGTGTCGATGGAGCCCGGCGCCACGGAGTTGGCGGTGATGCCGTACGGACCCAGCTCCCGGGCGAGCGTGCGGGCGAAGCCCAGCAGCGCCGCTTTCGAGGCCGAGTACGCGGCGCGCCCGTACACCCCGCCACCGCGCTCGGCCGAGGCGGACGAGACGTTCACGATGCGGCCGAGCCGGTGCCCGGCCATGATCTGCGCCGCGGCGTGGGTGACGTGGAAGGTGCCGTTCAGATTGACGTCGATCACCCGGTGCCATTCGGCCTCCGAGACCTCCAGGAACGGCACGGGCGAACTCACCCCGGCGTTGTTGACGAGGCCGACGAGCTGCGGCAGCGCCCCGTGCACCCGGTCCACGGCTGCCTGGACCGCGCCCCGGTCGCGGATGTCCACGCCGATGCCCAGGCAGGGCACACCGTGCTCGTCCTGGAGACGGGTGGCGAGGTCCTGGCAGGCCGCCTCGTCCAGATCGAACACGGCGACCGACCAGCCCTCGGCCGCGAGCCAGGAGGCGGTGGCCCGGCCGATCCCTCGCTCGGAGGCGGCTCCGGTGACGATGGCGGTGCGTTCCGGTGGGAATGCGGCGGCGGGCGGAGGCGGAAGTGTCACGGTTCTCCCGTCGTGGGGTCAGCCGGTGCGGGGGAGGATGCGGCGGAGGTAGGCGGCGTTGGTGGCGCCCACGCTCAGGCCGTCACCGCCGTAGTGCTCGACCACGAACGCGCCGCCGAACCCGTGGGCGATCGCGTAGCGGACGGCGGCGCGGTAGTTCACGATGCCGAGTTCGAGGGATGCGGGGTGGGTGAGGACGGTGCCGGTGGCGGGGTCCTCCAGGCGCGCGTAGTTCTTGAGGTGCCAGTAGTTGGCGCGCGGCAGGGTCACCGAGACCAGGTACTCCCAGGTGTCGATGGGCCGTTGCTGCCGGATGAGGTTGCCGAGGTCGGGGTTGAGCCCGACGGCATCGTGTCCGATGTCGTCGAGGAAGCGGACCGCCCCGTCGGCGCTGCCCAGGTACGTGTCCTCGTACAGCTCCAGGGACAGTTCCACGCCGACATCTGCGGCGTGGTCGCCGAGTTCCCGGAACCGGCGTACGGCCAGGTCGCGCACCTCGGGATCGCCCGCTGCCACGTCCCCCGGCACCGTCCAGAACCACAGCGCGCGCTGCTGCTCCGGGGTCAGGGTGTCGTGGAGTCCGAGGCACACGATGTCCGCGCCGAGCGTGGCGGCCGCGTCGATGGTCCGGTGCGAGAAGGCGAGGTTGTGCTCCCCTCGCTCCGGATGGATGACGCTCTGCCGGACCACGCCCACCCCGGGCACCGCGAGTCCGGCGTCGTCCAGGACCTCGCCGAGCGCCGTCAGCCGGGCCCGGTCCAGGTCGCCGAGGGGTAGCCAGGCGGTGGACAGTTCCAGGTGGGTGAACCCCTCGTCGACGACGGGCTGGAGGAGGCGGCGCCACTCGTCGGGGTCCAGCATCTCCACCGGGGTGCCATCCGCCGCGTACGGCGCGAACTGGAGCATGGCGGCGGCGATCGGCCACTCCTCGGGCGTGTGGAGCGCGGGGAGTGGGGAGGGAACGACCAGGGACGGCCGCTCGGTGTGCACCGGGGGCACGGAAGACCTATCCAATGCGAAGACCTCCGTTGATGTTGTATGTCGCGCCGGTGATGTACCCGGCCTCTTCACCGATGAGGAATTCGATCAGCGCGGCGACGTCACGTGTGGTGCCGAGCCGTCCGACCGGCAGCTGCGCCAGGAACGCGGGCTTGCGGGCGTCGGTGATCCGGCCGCCCATGATGTCGGTGTCGATCGTGGCCGGTGCGACCACGTTGACCGTCACCCCGTACGAGGCCACTTCCAGCGCGAGCGCGCGGCTGAACGCCTCCATCGCGCCCTTGGACGCGGCGTAGGTGGACTTGCTGTACGTACCACCACCGTTCTGCATCGCCGTCGACCCGAGGCTCACCACCCGGCCGTAGCCGCGTTCCACCATGCCGGGCACGACGCGCTTGCTCACGACGAAGGTGCCGGTGGCGTTGATCCGCAGGACGCGTTCCCAGGTGGCCAGGTCCACGTCGAGGAAGGACACCGGTGAGCTGATGCCCGCGATGTTGGCCAGGGCGGTGATGGGCGGCAGTTCCGCCTCGAAGGTGGCGACGGCGGCGTCCACGGAGGCGGGGTCGGCGATGTCCGCGACCGCGCCGGCCGCCGCCACGCCGTGTTCGGCGCCCAGCGCGGCGGCCACCTTCTCGACCTCCGCATCGACGTCGAGCAGGGCGAGGCCCCAGCCCGCGGCGGCCAGCCGCTCCGCCAGCGAGCGGCCGATGCCGCGCTCCGAGGCCGCTCCGGTGATGACCGCCGTACCGTGGTGTCCAGGGTCGTCCGTCATGTCCTGCCCTTCTCGTCGTTGTCCTCGTTCCGGCGCGGCCAAGTTCCGTCCGGGAAAGGCCCGTTGACTGTCTCGGCGGGCCGCTCACCACGGCTCACCGCGATCAGTGACGCCATCACGCTCGCCGAGACGGCGGCGGTGTACTGATCCGTCCAGCAGAGGGAGTGCGGGGCGAGGATGACGTTGTCCAGCGCGATCAGCGGGCTGTCCGTCTTCAGCGGCTCCTCGGTGAACACGTCCAGGCCCGCGCCCGCCAGCCGCCCGTCCGACAGGCGCGTGGCCAGCGCCTTCTCGTCGACCACCACACCGCGCGAGACGTTGATCAGCCGCGCGGTCGGCCGCATGAGGGACAGCTCGCGCTCCCCGATGAGGTGTCGTGTGCGGGGGTTCGCGGCGACGGCGACGACCACGTAGTCACTCGCCGCCAACACCTCGTCCAGCGGGCGGAGTTCGATGCCGATCGTGGCCGCCTCGCGGCCCCGGTCGCTGCGGTTGTATCCCAGCACGCGCAGCCCCTGTGCGCGCACCCTGCGCGCGGTCTCCAGGCCGATTCCGCCCAGCCCGATGATGCCGACTGTCGCGCCGGTCAGCCCCGAGCCCCGCCACTTCTGTCGCTCCGCCCACCGCCCCTCGCGCACCAGCCGGTCCTTGATGACCAGGTTGTGCGACAGGGCGTACAGCAGCGCGATCACGGAGTCGGCCACCGGCCGCCGCACCGCCTCGGGGGTGTTGGTCACCAGCACACCGCGCCGGGCACAGGCATCGGTGTCCACGGCGTCGAAGCCGGCGCCGAACCGCGCCACGTGCCGCAGCCGTCCCGACACCGGTATCGACGCGGCCGAGACCCGCTCGGGTCCCAGCACGAGGACCGCGTCGGCCCCTTCGAGCTGGTCGGCCCGGAGCTCCTCGACCTCGTCGTCCAGGACTCGCCACGCAAGCCCGGCGTCGGTCAGCCGAGAGAGCTCGATATCGCCGAAAACGGTGCTCCCGTCCGGCTCGGCATAACCGCGTGTGACCAGGACCTGATAAACCACAATGGCCTCTCTCCGCATTCGATAACCGCTGTCGGAGCGTAGTTCCGCCAGGCCACACGGAGCGGTCGGAGCGGAAAACCGCATGGCGGCATCGCAATTTCCGATGATTTCCCCGCGTTATGCCGCGGCGACGCCCGAAAGGCCGTTGATCTCGCCGATATCCTCCGGTGTCAGCGTGATATCGACGGCCGACAGGTTCCGCTCCATCCGGTCGCGATGCGCGGACTTCACGGTCACGGCCACCTTGTGGTGCAGATTCCACGCCAGGACGACATCACGTGCCGAACGGCCGTGTCGCCGGGCGACATCGGCGAGCACCGGGTGGTCCAGATCGGTGCCGCGCAACGGGCTGTGCGCGCTGAGCACCACATCGCGTCGGCGCATCGCCTCGGCGAAGTCCGGATCGTGGTTCCCGGGCCCCCACCGCATCTGGTTGACGGCCGGGTACTCCCCCGTCGCCTCGTGCAGCGCGTCGATGAGCTCGACCGAGTAGTTGCTCACGCCAATGGCTCGTGCGAGGCCCTCGTCGCGAGCGCGGATGAACTCGCGCCAGCTGGCGACGCCCGGGTATCCGCCGGGCGGCCAGTGGATCAGCCACAGATCGACGTAGTCGCAGCCCAGCGCGGCCAGGCTCTCCTCAAGCGTCAGCCGTTCCCTGCCGACCTGGTCGGGCGGCATCTTGGTGGTCACGAACAGCTCGGACCGGGGCAGGCCCGTCGTCGCGAGGGCCGTTCCGACGGCGGCCTCGTTGCGGTAGCGCGTGGCGGTGTCGACGAGTCGGTAGCCGACCGAGAAGGCGGTCAGCACCGCCTCGGTGGCCTGGTCGCCGCGCAGCGGATGGGTGCCGAAGCCGAGCAGTGGCATGGTGCGGCCGCCCGCGTCGGCCGTGGGCACCCGGCCCGCTCCCGATGACAGGGATGTGTCCATGAACGTTCTCCTCATGCGGTCGTGGCCGGTCACCGGGTCAGTGGAGTTCGACGAGCCGCAGCGGCGTGCGCGCCTGCGGCTCCGCGCCCGAGTCGGTCAGTACGACGGTCTCCGCCAGCTCGACCGCGCCACGGCCCGGCACCGTGACCTCCGTCCGTATGCCGAGCACCATGCCGGGCTCGGCGGTCACCTCGCTGTCACGCGGCAGTGGCAGCGACGCCCCGCCGCCGCGCAGCGCGACGATCCGGCAGGCCGCGGCGTGCTCAGCCGCCTCGCGGCCGAACGCCTCGCAGCCGAACGCCTCGCGGTCGAACGCCTCGCAGCCGTCGCGGAGCGGAGCGCCCGGCCGCAGCGCCGCCAGCAGCGAAGCCGTCGCGGCGGCACACGCGGCGCCCGCGGCGCGCAGCGGGCCGTCGGGCTCGCCGAGTACGGCGGTCGCGGCGGCATATCCGGCGACCCCTTCCAGCAGCGGGTGCAGGACGAAGCGGACCGGTGTCCCGGCCGTCAGCCGGGCGGTGCCGGGGTCGTGACCGCGGACGGTCACCAGGTCCGAGCCGGCCGCCCGGCCGGTCGTGCCGTACGGTGCGTACGGTTCGTACCACCCCAGCAGGCCACCGGCGCGGCGGATCGAGCGGTCGACATTGCCCGACAGCTCCCGTACGTCCATGCCGACGTGCAGATGGTCCATGACCGCCGTATAGCCGACAGCGGCGAGGTCGGCGGCCGCGGCGACCGGGGGGAGCTCACTGGGCTCACTGCTCGCCAGTTCGGTGAAGACCAGGTCGGCGGCGGGTCGAAGCCGCACTCCCGCCTCGCTGACCTGTCCGAACACCTCCCACGGCAGATCGGCGTCCGCGCCGACCACACCGCCCGCCACGCCGCCCGCGCGCAGTACGGCCGTGATCGCGTCGCGGAGATCACCGGCCGCGCTCGTCACCGTGCCCTCGGTGGTGAGCAGGACGGCGGTCCCGTCGGCGAGGCCGGGCGCCCGTCCCAGCGCATACCGGCGCCCTCCGGGCGAGGTCAGGACCAGGGCCGCGAAGCCTGCCTTGTCCAGCTGTTCGCGGAGCCGGTCCAGCCCGGTTCCGGCCTGGCGGGTGACTGCTGTCGTCACGGGACCACCGTCCTTTCGGATGTGCGGGGGAGGGCCAGCGCTTGGTGAGGGTCAGCGCTTGAGTGGTTCGAAGGCCGTCTCGTGGATGCGCAGCGCGGCGACCCCGGCGACGGCGGAGGTGAGGACGAGGTAGATCGCCGGGATCCAGGTGCTGCCGGTCGCGGCGATGAGGGCCGCGACCAGCAGCGGAGCGGCGCCGCCGAAGACCGCGGTGCCGAGGTTGTAGCCGACGCCGTACGCCACGGTGCGTACACGGGTGGGGAACAGTTCGGCGAGCGTCACCTGCATCACGCCGTTGGTGCCGGCGAAACACAGGGACATGAGCACCGCGCCGACCGTCGCCGTGGCGAAGGACCCCCGCGTCAGCAGCCAGTAACACGGGAAGCCGATGACGACCATGGTGAACGCCGAGGTGCTGAGCATCCTCTTGCGGCCCACCCGGTCGGACAACCGTCCGGCGTAGAGCACGGCGAAGGTGCCGACGGCCAGCATGATGGCCGTGACGAGCAGGCCCTCCAGGGCCGAGAAGTGCATCTCGTCCTTCATGAACGACGGCATGTAGATGAACAGGATGAAGTAGCCGGAGCTGTTGAGCAGCGGCAGCACGATCGTCGTCCCCATCGCGCGGCGGGTCTCGCGGGAGGCGAGGGCTTCCCGGAGCGGACTGCCGGTCACCCGGCCCTCTTTTTCGGCTTCGGCGAACTCCGGCGACTCGTCGGCCATGCGCCGGATGGTCAGGCCCACCACGCCGAGCGGCAGGGCGAGGAGGAACGGCAGCCGCCAGCCCCACGTCTCCATGGACGAGGAGCTGAGCACCGCGGTGAGCAGGGCGGCGAACAGGGTGCCGAGCAGCATCGCGATGAACGTGGCGGCGTTGGCGTAGCTGACCACCCGCCCCCGGCGCCCCTCCCCGGCGTGTTCGGCGAGGAACGAGTTGCCGTTGCCGGGCTCGCCCCCCATCGAGAAGCCCTGGATGAAACGCAGCAGCACCAGGGCGATGGGTGCCCAGACGCCTGCCACGGCGTAGCTCGGCAGGAAGCCGACCAGAGCGGTGGACAGGCTCATCATGGTGATGAGCACCAGCAGGACCCGCTTGCGGCCTATCCGGTCGCCCCAGCTCCCGGCGACCGCGGCGCCCAGCGGGCGGAAGAAGAAGGGAATGGCGAAGGCGAGGAATGTCAGCAGGACACTCGTGGTGGGGGCGTCGCTGGGGAAGAACACGACCGCGAGAGTCCCGGCCACGAAGCCGTAGACCGCGTTGTCGTAGAGTTCGATGAAGACGCCGACGAGGCCACCGATGATCGATGCTCTCGTCGCCTTCGGTGCGTTGTCCGTGGAGACCCTCTGCACACGCGGCGGGGCTTGGGAAACCTTGTTCACGAGGACTACCTTTCTCAAGGATGACGCAGTCGTCACCGGAAGGCCGACGCCGACCGACCGCCGACTCGAAGAACTGTGGTCAGCCATTGTTTCCTCGGCATTGCTGGAATTTATACAGGGGCGCCGGACCCAGCTCCGTTTCCTCTTCCGCCATCAAGGAAACTTATCGCTGGCGGCGCAGCAGGGATACCGAATGGGCGAGTCCGGCGACGGCCTCTCGAATGGTGTCGGAGGACAATGCGAAGCTGGCCCGGAAATGGCCGGGGAAGCCGTAGGAGTCACCCGTGATCACCACCACCCCGGAGGTCTCCAGGATGTGTTCCGCGAGATCGGCGTCGGACACCAGCCTCACCCCCGACGGCGTCACGGCCCCCATGAGGGCGGAGGCGTCGGTCCATACGTAGAAGCCGCCCTGAGGGACGGTCGGGCGCAACCCGTCGATCTCGCCGAGCCCGGCCACGAGCAGGTCCCGGCGTTCGGTGTAGATCCGCACCGTGCGGTCGATGAACTCCCGGCCGCCGTCGAGCGCGGCGACCGCGGCCGCCTGGCTCACCGACGACGGGCAGGACGAACTCTGCGACTGGAGCGTGCCGATCGCCCCGCACAAGGACGCCGCCCCGGCGCCGTAGCCGATGCGCCAACCGGTCATGGCGTACGCCTTGGACACTCCGTTGACCAGGAAGATACGCTCCCGCAGGTCGGGAGCGACGGTGACCGCGCTGGGCACCGGCCGGGCACCGAAGTTGATCTCGTCGTAGATCTCGTCGCACAGCACCGAGACATGCGGATGGGCGCGGAGGACGTCCGCGAGCCCGCGCAGCTCCTCCTCGCCGTACACCGCGCCGGTCGGGTTGTTCGGCGTGTTCAGCACGACCCATTTCGTCCGGTCGGTGATGGCCTCGCGCAGCCTGCCCGGGGTGAGCTTGTACCCTTCCGCCGGCGTGGTACCGACGATCACGGGCCGCCCGCCGTTCACCGTGACCATGTCCGGATAGGACACCCAGTACGGTGCCGGCACGATCACCTCGTCGCCCTCGTCGAGGGTGGCCACGAACGCCAGGAAGATCAGCTGCTTGGCGCCGCCGCCCAGACACATCTCCTCGGTGCCGTAGGACTGCCCGGTCTTCCGTCGCAGCCGAGAGATGATCGCCTTCCGCAGGGCGGGCGTACCGTTCGCCGAGGTGTATTTCGTCTCACCCGCGCGAATGGCCGCGATCGCCGCGTCCTTCACATGGTCCGGCGTATCGAAATCGGGCTCGCCGATCGTGAGCGGAAGAACCACGCGGCCCGCCTCCTGAAAGGCGCGCACCCGGTCCGCGACCCGGGAACTCGGTGATTCCTTGACCCGCGACATCCGCTCGGCCAGCACGGGCACCTGTAGCGTTTCGAACAAAGTCATCCTCATTCTCCTCCGGCGGTGCGGTAAGAAGGTGTGTGGGAAGCGGATGCGAAGTGTCAGGACAGTGCCGCGAAAGCGGTTCGCGCGCGGAGCGCGATCCGGTCCAGAAGCCGCCGTCGCTCGAGGTAGGCGGCGGTGGCGGCGGCCGCGGTCGTCCGGCGGAAGCGGATCTCCTGGCCGGGCCTGAGCTGCGCCGCGACATCCTGGGCCCGTGAAGTGAGCACCGCGAGCACCGGGTATCCCGCGGTGATCCCACGGCCGCGCATCAGGACGAGCAGTTCGTCGCCCGCCGGGGCCTCGATGGCCCCGACCGGCACGCCGCGCGACAGCACCTCCCCGGGGGCCGATCGCCGCGGTACGTATCCGGCCACGCGAAGCCCGACGTGGTTGATGCGCGGAGTGACCGTGTACCGGGAGTCGAACAGCCGCTGGAGCCCGGAGCCGAACTCCGCGGCGTCGGGCCCGTCGATGACGTCCAGTACTCCGGGCACACGGCCGATGTCCCGGGGGATCCCGAAGTCGAAGACGGTGGCCCCGAAGCGCCGGTTCACCAGTGGCGGATGGGAGCGGAACAGAGAGAGGGATGTGCCGGAGGTGACGGAGGTGCCGAACTCGATCATCGAGTCCGGCGCACAACTGCCCATCAGCCGGGGCACATCGAACGACCCGTGTACGGCGACGTAGGCACGCAGACCCGCGTCGGAGACGCCGACCCGCACTGTCTCCCCCGCCCGCACCGACAGCGGTGTCCACGCCGGATGCGGCCGGCCGTCGACAGCGGGTTCGGACGGCGCTCCGGTGACGGCCATCAGGACGTCGTGGCTGGGGCGCAGGGTGAGGCCGAAACCGGTGGTCTCGATGAGCGGGTCCGTGGGCGCGTTGCCGACCAGGGCGTTCGCGGCACGCGCCGCGAACTGGTCGAGCGCGCCGTTGACCGCCAGTCCGCGCGAGGGGCCGCGGGTGCGGCCGAGATCGGTGACCACACCCGCCGTCGCGGACTCGACATACAGCTCGGGCCGGTCAGTCATCGTGGCGGTAACGCATCGGGGTGCCGAGAAGGCCGTCGTAGCCGGCCTGGTCGACGGGCAGGAACCGCACCCGGTCGCCGGGCCGGTACGGCACGACGACCTCGGCGTCGGTCCTCAGGATGTCCAGCGGGGTACGGCCGATCTGCCGCCAGCCGCTGGGCGCGGCGACGGGACCGATGACCAGCTGGCGGCCCGCGACGGAGATCGCGCCCGGCGGCACGCGCAGCCGGGGAGTGGCCAGCCGGGGAACGGGGACCGGGAAATCCGGTCCGTCCGTCATGGCCGACGCGGCGGGACCGCCCAGACACCGGATGAGATGCTCCTTCGCGCAGACGAGTTCGATGACCCTCGCCACCGGCTCACCGATCACGTCGGCCACCCATCCGAGGTCGGGGCCGGCGTCGCCGCCGAAGAGCACCGGTACGTCGATGACACCGGAGCGGACCGGCTCGTCCTGCTCGGGCAGGGTGTCCCAGATGCCGATGTGTGAGGTGATCGCCTCAGCCGTCGTGTGGTACGGGTCGAACTCCACGAGCACCGCGTCGTACGTCGGGACTGCGGACACCGTGGGCTGAATCGCGCCACGGTTCAGCCATCCCGCGAGCCGGTGCACCGCCTTCCACACGTCGTCGGTGTCGGTGCCGACCACGGTGACACGCAGCGCGGAGTCGCCGCAGGGCGAGACCTCGATCTTGGTTGCCATCCCGGTGCCCGTCACGCCGCCCGGACACCCAGCACCTCGTCCAGCGGCGCCAGCCGGACTCCGGCGGCCCGCAGTTCGTCACGGATGCGGGAGGCGAGTTCCAATGCCGCGGGGCCGTCGCCGTGCAACTGTACGCAGTCGGTCCGGACGGGTATGTCCGCCCCGTTCCGGCTGGTGATCAGCCCCTCGGTCACCATCCGGACGGTCCGGTGGGTGACCTCGTCCGGGTCGTGGAGTACGGCTTCCGGCTCCGACCGCGACACCAGCGTGCCATCGTCCTCGTAGGCCCGGTCGGCGATGCCCACCATGGCCATCCGCAGGCCGCGCTCGCGCGCCACGGCCGCCATCTCACCCTCCTGCATCAGGATCACCAGGGACGGGTCGAACGCCTCGACCGCGTCGGCGACGGCCTCGGCGTAATCCCGCCGGGTCACCACGAGGTTGCCGAGGCGCCCGTGCGGTGCCAGGTGGTTGACGCGGGTGCCGTGTGCGCGGGTGAACGCGGACAGCGCACCGAGCTGGTACAGGACGTCCGTGCGCACCTCGTTCGGGGTGAGGTCCATCGCCCGGCGCCCGAAACCCACCAGGTCGGGGAAGCTCGGATGGGCGCCGACGCCGACGCCGCGCTCCACACAGGCGCGTACGGTCGCGTCCATCACACGCGGATCCCCCGCGTGGAATCCGCATGCCACGTTCGCGGAGGTCAGCAGTTTCAGCAGTTCGGCGTCGTTGCCCATGGTGTAGGACCCGAAACTCTCTCCGAGATCGGCGACGAGATCGACGACAGGCACAGTGAGGCTCCTTTCCCGCCGGGACGGGACGGCGTCCGAACGACGTCCGGCGCTCGTGTGAACGGGTCCGGTATGGACCGTGTCCAGCTGAGACGCTAGATCCGGCACGGCCCGGGAAGAAGGGCACATCAGAAAGGCCCATGGCCGCATTGCGGATACCGATGGAACCGCGCACGGGGTCTTGACACCACCGGCGGGCGGGCGCGTTGGGCGTGTTTCAGCGGCCACGGGCAGCCACCGGGGACGTGAGGTGGCCGCCCCACTCGGCTCCGCCGGACGCGAGGCGGTGTGTACGGGTGATTGCGGGAATTTGACCGCCCGCGACGGCACATGACGCACCGCTACGTGTGCGTGTCGTGTTGATGTCAGCCCTTGCCGCCCGCACACGGCCCGGCGAATCCTCGACGGGCCGGAAGCGTGACCATGCGCTCCCCGCGAACCGCGCAAGGCCCACAACCCGCAGAGCGCGCACGCACCACAGCGCGCCACCGAACGAGGAGGACTCCCCTCGCGATGGCAGTGATGCGTACCACCAAGCGGCGGATCGCCGCGGGAATCGCCGCCGCGGCGGCCATCGGAGCAGCCACGGTGCTCCCCGCCCACGCCGCCCCGGCCGAAGGCACGGTCCTGAACGCCGGAGCGGTCCTGAACGCCGGAGCCGCGGAAGCGGTCCCGGGCAGCTACATCGTCACCCTGAAGAAGACGGCCGACTTCAAGGCGTCCTCCGCCCGGGGCAAGGACCTCATATCCGGATACGGCGGCCGGCGCACCGGACCTCCGCTGATCACACCCGCCGCCCGCCGGGCCCCACCCGGCGGGCGGCACTCCGCTGTCCGGCGATGCGAGGCTTCCACACGGATCGGCCGTGTCGCCACGGACGCGGCTCGCCACGGACGCGTGTCGCCACGGACGCGTGTCGCCACGCCGGTGCCGCCGCGGGAGGTGACGAAACGGACCAGACTGTCAACTGACCGATAACCACGGCCCACGCAGGGCCACTCTCAGGCGGAGCCATGACTCTTCACGAATCCCTGCTCGACGCTGTCGGCAACACCCCGCTGGTCAGACTCACGAGGATCGCCTCCGGGGTGCCCGCCCCCGTCTACGCCAAGGTGGAGTTCTTCAACCCCGCCGGCAGCGTCAAGGACCGGGCGGCGCTGGGCATGGTCCTGGCGGCGGAGAAGTCCGGGGCACTGGCGCCCGGAGGCGTCATCGTCGAGGGGACCTCGGGCAACACCGGGATGGCGCTGGCCATGATCGCCGCTCAGCGGGGCTACGGGTCGATCGTCGTCGTCCCGGACCGTACGAGCCCCGAGAAGATCAAGACGCTCAAGGCGTACGGCGCCGAGGTGGTCGTCACCACGGGGGCGCTCCCGCGTGAGCATCCGGAGCACGTTCGCAACGTCGCCGCGCGCCTGGCGGCGCGGACACCTGGCGCCTGGTACGCCAACCAGTACGACAACCCGGCCAATCCGGAGGCCCACCGGACCACGACCGGCCCGGAGATCTGGGCCGAGACCGGCGGCCGGGTCACCCACTTCGTCGTCGGCGTCGGCACGGGCGGGACGGTCACCGGGACCGGTGGCTTCCTCAAGGAGGCCAGCGGCGGCCAGGTCCGGGTGGTCGGCGCCGATCCGCTGACGTCCACGTACTCAGGCGGCGACGGAAGTCCGTACTACGTGGAGAGCATCGGCCACTACCTCCACCCGCAGACCGCGGAGGACGAGTACCCGGAGTCGTACGACCCGTCCGTGGTGGACCGGTTCGAGCGGATCGGAGACCGTGAGTCGATCACGATGGTGCGCAGACTGGCCCGCGAGGAGGGCATCCTCGCGGGCGGCTCGGCGGGCACCGCGGTGGCCGCGGCACTGCGGGTGGCCGCCACCCTCACCCCGGACGACCTGGTGGTTGTCCTGCTCCCGGACTCGGGCCGGGGATATCTGTCGAAGTACTTCGACGACGGCTGGCTGCGGCGCTTCGGCTTCCTGGAGGACCTCTCGGGGACACCGACGGTCGCCGACGTCCTGGGCGACCGCCCGGCTTCCCTCACCGCCCTTCCGTCCACGGCCGCGGTGGCCGACGCGCTCACCGCCGCCGGAGCGCTCGTCCCGGTGCGTCTCCCCCGCTCCGGCGGCAACGCGACGACCGATGTGTCCGAGGTCATCGGCGCCGTCCGGCCCGATGCGCTCCGCGCCCTGGTGGCCGGGGATCCCTCAGCGTCCGCCGCCCCGCTCCGCGACCATCTCCTCCCCTCGCCCCCGGCCGTGGGCATCGGCGAACCCGTCGACGAGGCCGCCGCCCGGTTCACCCCGGGCACCGGCACCGCCTGGGTCCTCATCGACGGCCGCGTGTCCGGCACCATCACCCACGACGCCCTGCGGCAGGCCACCGGCCACATCCCCCCTGCCCGCGACGCGGGACCGGCGGGCCAGGCGATCTGAGGACACATGGTCAGGCGCGTCGGACGCGGCGGATGAGCAGGTACATCTCGCAACCGAGACCGTAGCCGAAGGCCGCGTTGAGCAAGGCCGCGGCGAGGGCGAGCGCCGCGGCCAGGCCCAGCCAGTGGACGCCGGTGAGGTAGCCGACGGTGCCGACCAGGCTGAAGCCGAGGCCGACGCCCTGGGCGAAGCGGGGCGGCCGGGCGTCCTCCGGCTCACTGGGCGGAGAAGGCCTGGGCCGAACGGCCACTTGGTACAGCCAGGCGTACGGGGAGTACCGCAACCCGGCGAACGCACCGAGCGGCTCGTCCGCGTGTCCAGCGCGCAGTGTTGATCCTTCAACCCGCTCCGCTGCGCCGCCCCGACGTACGGACACGAGCCAACACCTCGGTCGCGTTCCACCGCGTTCGCCTTGACCCGCGAGGGCCTTCACCTGCCCCGCTTCCTGGAGCAGCACGTCCCCGCTCGCCGGATCGGTGACCAGCTGCTTCCCCTGCTGCGTGATTGTCACTGTGCACGGCGAGGGTGATGGCCGGAAACGTCATGACGCGGCCCGTTCCTGGTGCACCTCGGAGCCGGGGTGGGCCAGGCCGAGGTGGTCGCGCAGGGTCGTGCCCTCGTACTCGGTGCGGAACACACCGCGCTCCTGCAGCAGCGGGACAACGGTGTCCGCGAAGACGTCCAGCCCGCCGGGGGTGATGTGCGGTACGAGGATGAAGCCATCGCTGGCATCGGCCTGCACGAAGGAGTTGATGGTCTCGGCGACCGTGGCCGGGGAGCCGATGAACGACTGGCGGTTGCCGGTCTCGATGACCAGGTCACGGATGGACCACTTGTTCGCCGCCGCCAGCTCCCGCCACTCCCGGGCGACGGCCAGCGGATCGCGGTACATCCGCACCTGGGCGCGGCCGCGGGCGACGGTGTGCTCACCGGGGTCGGGGTCGATGTCGGGCAGCGGGCCGTCCGGATCGTACGAGGACAGGTCGCGGTTCCAGACGAACTCCAGGTGTTTGATCGCCGTGGCGCCGCTGACCTGTTGGCGGCGTACGTCGTGCGCCAGCTCCCGCGCCTCGGCGTCGGTGTCGCCGAGGACGAAGGTGGCGGCGGGCAGGATCAGCAGCTGGTCGTGGGTGCGGCCATGGCGTGCGAGGCGGCCCTTGACGTCCGTGTAGAACGCCTGACCCTCCTTGAAGGTGCTGTACCGGCTGAAGATGGCGTCGGCCCCGGCCGCGGCGAACTCCCTGCCCTCCTCGGAGTCACCGGCCTGGAAGATCACCGGGCGGCCCTGCGGGCTGCGCGGGACGTTGAACTGCCCGGCGATGTCGAAGTGCTGTCCCTGATGGGCGAAGGCTCCGGCCCGCGGGTCGCTGAGGAAGGTGCCCGAGGTCTGGTCGGCGACGATCTCGTCGCCCCGCCAGGAGTCGAACAGCTCGGTGGCGGTGGCCAGGAACTCCTTGGCCCGGGAATACCGTTCGTCCTGCGGGAGGAAGCCGCCGCGGCGGAAGTTCTCCCCGGTGAAGGCGTCCCACGAGGTGACGACGTTCCACGCGGCGCGCCCGCCCGACAGGTGGTCAAGGCTGGCGAACTGGCGGGCCACCTCGTAGGGCTCGTTGAAGGTGGAGTTGATGGTGCCGGTCAGGCCGAGGCGGTCGGTGACGGCGGCGAGCGCGGACAGGACGGTGAAGGTGTCCGGCCGCCCCACCACATCCAAGTCGTAGATTTTCCCGCCCTGTTCGCGCAGCCGCAGCCCTTCGGCGAGGAACAGGAAGTCGAACTTGGCGCGCTCGGCGGTGCGTGCGAAGTGGGCGAACGAGCTGAACTCGATATGGCTGCCCGCCTTCGGATCGCTCCACACCGTGGTGTTGTTGACGCCGGGGAAGTGGGCCGCCAGGTGGATCTGCTTGAGCGGTGTGCTCATGGTCGGTGGTCCCTCCGGCTCAGACGGTGGCGTAGCGGTTGGCGGGGCGGGCGAGGCCCAGCAGCCCGCGCAGGGTGTCGGCCTCGTAGGACCGGCGGAAGGCGCCGCGGCGCTGGAGTTCGGGCACCAGGCCGCGGGTGATCGCCTCCAGGTCGTGGCCGATCACACCGGGGCGCAGCCGGAAGCCCGACAGTCCGGTCCGCTGCCAGGTCAGAAGCAGATCCGCGAGCTGTGCGGGGGTACCGGTGAACACCTTGGCGTCGCTGGTGTACGGGTGGCCCGCGAGGGCGTCCAGGCGCTCCAGCCGGGCGGCCGCGGCGCCCGGTTCGTCGTCGAGGAACACCACCAGGTCGCCGAAGATGTGTACGGGCTCCGCCGCGCGGCCCGCCGCGGCCTGCGCGGCGCGGATCTCGGCGACGACGGCGCGGGCCTGGTCCGTGTCGTGCGGGGTGATGTAGCCGATGTCGGTGGAGGTTGCCACCAGTCGGTAGGGCACGCTCTGATGGGCCAAGGCGCTGACGACCGGCTGTCCCTGGGGCGGCCTGGGAGTGATCGAGGGGCCCTTGACGCTGAAGTGCCTGCCCTCGAAGTCGATGTAGTGCAGCTTGTCGCGGTCGATGAAGCGTCCGGTGGCGACGTCCCGGATCTCGGCGTCGTCCTCCCAGCTGTCCCAGAGACGGCGTACCACCTCGATGTAGTCGGCCGCCTCCTCGAAGAGCTCGGCGGTCAGCTCCCGGACCACCGGGGTGTCCAGATCCTCGGGACCGAAGCGCGGAAGGGTACGGCGGCCGAAGTGTTCCGCCTCGTGGCGCCGCCTGGACACCCGGATCCGCAGTCCCGCGCGGCCGGTGCTGACGTAGTCCAGGGTGGCGATCGCCTTGGAGATGTGAAACGGCTCGGTGTGGGTGGCGACGACGGTCGGCACCAGCCCGATGTGCCGGGTCAGCGGTGCGACCCGGGAGGCGATGAGCACCGCGTCCAGCCGCCCGCGCACCTGGTCGGTGCGGCCGTCGGGCTCGGTGCGGTGCGAGGACTGGAGCGAGAGCCCGTCCTCGAAGGTCACGAAGTCGAGCAGCCCGCGCTCGGCCTCGGTGACGACATCGGTCCAGTACGCGGCGTCGAACAGTTCCCTGGGCCGGGCGTGCGGCTCGCGCCACGCGGCCGGATGCCAGCCCGCCCCGTCGAGAGCGACGGCGAGGTGCAAGGGGGTGGATGAGGACTCGGACACGAAGGGTGCCTCCCTGGTCGGCCATGGGTGATCACCGCCCCTCATCGGGAGGGCGCGGTGTCCTCGAGGTGATCAGGTCAGCGGCGACAGAGCGCGCCGGCGACGCGCAGCAGGTCGATGTGGTGCCGGGAGTACAGGCGGACACCCTCACGGAGGGCCGGAGCCGGCGCGGGCGGACAGGCCATCGGCCGCGACACCATCGCCTCCCGTTCCCGTTCCCGGCGGGCCTTCGGCCCTGGCTGATTTCTCGGAACGCTACGTGAGGCCGGTGACCTCACGCAATCGTCAACTCGGACGGGGCTGCGGCATATTCCCCGACGCCCATGGGTAACCCGACGAAAGTGTGGGCGACCTCGCTGACGCGCGGTACCCCGATGACGGGATCGGTGGAGATGTTCCGGACTGACGACACGCGGGCATGGGCCCGTCGGCATCCGCGCCCGACGCACCCGCTCCGTCCTCGCTCCCTGACCAGGCGGCTGCACATCGACCTGCTGCGGATCTCCAGCTCCTACAGCCCAGCAGCCCCGCAGACCCTCTGATCGCGACCGTTCGGAGGGCGCGGCCATCGCCTCAGGGGCTCGGGGCGCGTTAAGCCACCGGCCCATCCACCGTCCAGCCCCGGGCCTCGAGCGACCCGGGCCCCCGCCACGCGCCTGGAGAGTCATGCCCGAGACGAACGCACTCCGTTCAGGTCACGAAACGTCCTTCGTCCCACCCGCATCGCCCCACCGCATCCGCAGCCGCATCGGGACCGACCTCGCCGGCGGTTTCTATCCGGCACCGCACCGGTACGAGGTGTATCTGTCACCGGGGTGCCCGAATTCGCTGCGCGTCACGATCACCCTCGCCCTGCTGCGGCTCAGCGACTCCATCGCCACCACACTCATCGCTTCCCCGGGGGCCACGTCCGACGCGACCGCGTCCCTGCGCAGGGCCTACGAGGCCACCTGGCACCACTACGACGGACCGCTGACCGTGCCCGCGCTGTGCGACCGGTGGAGCGGGCGTGTGGTCAGCAACCACACGCCCGACATCCTCCGCGATCTCGCCGTGCGCCTGGCCGACCCGGGCGAACCGAGTCGGCCCCGTCTGCGTCCGGCGGCGCTCGCCGCCGACATCGACGCCGTCCACGCTTTCCTGGCGGACCTCCCCGCCGCGCTGGCGCCTCTCGACGCCGCGCTGGCGCCTCTCGACGCCCGGTTGGCCTCCGGGCCTTTCGTCCTGGGAGGCGAGCTGACCGCGGCGGATGTGGACCTGTGGGTGGCACTCGTGTACCTCGACGACCGCGACGCCGACGCGGCGCCCCTCGCCGCCCGGTATCCGCGCCTCGCCGGCTATGTGCGCCGACTGCGCTCCCATCCCGCCTTCCACCGTGGCCTCGCTCTGGCCGCCGGGCAGGGGGGACGGTGACCGGGCCCTGGGGGCGGCCACGGCACCATGAACCATGCTGATCATCATGTGCGGGCTGCCCGCCACGGGGAAGACCACTCTGGCAAAGGCACTCGCCCGGCAGACCGGCGCGGTTCATCTGCGGGTCGACACCATCGAGCAGGCGGTCGTACGGTCGGGGCTGGGGCAGCACCCCGTCGGCCCGGTCGGCTACGTCGTCGGATACGCCCTCGCCGAGGAACATCTGCGACAGGGCCTGACCGTGATCGCCGAATCCGTGAGCCCCCTCGCCCTCACCCGCGATGCGTGGCGCGAGGTGGCCGTCCGCGTCGGTGTCCCCGCGGCCGAGGTCGAGATCGTCTGCTCGGATCCCGCCGAGCACAAGAGGCGGGCGTCCCAGCGCACCGTGGACATCCCCGGCCTGCCCCTGCCCACCTGGACGGACATCACCGACCGCGGGTATGAACCATGGCATCGGGACCGCCACGTGATCGACACCGCCGGACGCGACATCACCGACTGCCTCACCGACATCCGCCACGCCATCGGCCTCCCGCCCCAGGGTCCCCCGCGCGCATGAACCGACAGGTGGCGTCCCGCACCTGACTGACACGGGCGGGGCTACGGGTGGGTCTTCTTCGGTGTCCCCTGTGTCCCCGCGCGGGGTGTGGCGTCGTGGGCCGGCTGAAGGGGGCCGGGTACGCCGGTGTCCGTTCGGCCGCCGCGCAGGGCGGATACCGCCAGCGCGACGGCGAAGCGGTGGGTGACGGTGTTCAGATACGCCGGACCACGGTGTTCGGAGTAGCCGGGCGGCCAGTCGTAGCGGGGGTTCTTGGCGGGGCGTACGGACTGGCCACGGGTGTAGCGGTCGATGGTGAACGGGCCGGTGCCGACGAGCGACCGGCTCGCGTCGCACAGTGTGTCGCCCTTCTTCAGCGAGGCGGGCGAGAGGAAGCCCAGCTTGACGCTGGAGAACGACTCCAGGAGCGAGGAGTCGGGCTTCTTCAGCTCGATCGTCAGGACGGCGCGAGCCGCCGGGGGTCACGCATGGCTCCCCCGCTCCGGACCGCCGGTGGCGGGCAGCCGTTTGGCGAAGCAGACGCTGTACGGGTCGCGGGAGTAGGGCGGATAGGGCGGGATGCGGTACCAGCCCTCGCGTACGTAGAGGGCGGCGGCCTCCGGCTGCCGGACGCCCGTCTGCAACATCAGCTCCGCCACGCCCCGTTCGGCCGCGGCCGCCTCGACGGCGGCCAGC
>NZ_JAAAYH010000095.1:0-24351 GCF_018035285.1 Streptomyces sp. MK37H
CCGGAGGCATCCCCGGACCGGCCATCGTGGCTGTCCCGGGCGTCCCTGTCGTCCCTCCCCTGCCGGCTGTCCTCGAGCGCCTGCCGGTGGAGCCGCTGCAGTTCGTCGCCGGGCTCGATGCCCAGCTCCTCCACGTACCTCCGGCGGGTGGAGCGGAACAGCGCGAGGGCGTCGGCCCGCCTGCCACAGCGCCGCAGCGCCTCCATGAGCAGCGCCACCGAGCGTTCCCTCAGGGGGTGTTCGGCCACCAGGGCGGACAGCTCGGCGGCGGCCTCGTGGTGGCGTCCGGAGCGCAGATCGATCGCGGCGCACTCCTCGACCGCCGCACGGCGCTCCTCCTCCAGACCGGCGCCCAGGGTCTCGGGCAGCCAGCCGCCCGCGACATCCGACAGCGCGGGTCCGCGCCACAGCTGGAGCGCGGCGCGCAGCAGTTCCCCGGCCCGGGCCTCGGCGGCCACGGCGGCCTCGGGCTCCCCGGTGGCCCCGGCGTCCTTGGGAGCCTCCCGCGCGGCCCGCACCAGATCGCGGAAGCGATGCAGATCGACCTGCTCACGCGCGACGGTCAGGGAATAGCCCTTCGCCGATGTCGTCAACTCGGCCCCGGGCAAGGCGGACAGGATCCGCCGCAGTTTGGAAATCTGTACCTGTACGGCGTTTCGCGCGGACCCCGGCGGGTCCTCGCCCCATACTGCCAACACCAGCCTGTCGACGGACACCACGCGGCCGGAGGCCATCAGCAGCATCGCCAGAACGGACCGCTGCTGTGCGGCGGTCGGCCCCAGCAGATGCTCGCCCTGCCATATTCCGACCGGTCCCAACAGGCGAAACTCGGTCCCATCCACACACTGCCCCCGTTGGTACCAGAGATTTCACTGTGACCACTTGGAAGCCTACCCACGGGTTCGGGTCAGCGAGGCATCAGCGGGATATCAGCGGCTCGTAGCACCCTACGAGTGTTCGAGGGTCCCACGGGCACCAGAAGCTCTCCCCGGTCACCGCTGACGGCGGCGGCCGGACCGGAACTCTCCGGTCTCCGGGCCCTCTTCCGACGATGAACGGGGGACGGTATGGCAGTGAGGTGCCGGGGAGGCGGCTCATGACCACCGCAGGAGGAACACGGAGCACACCACGGATCGGCGAGCTCGTCTACGACCTCGAACGCGAGGCCATGGGCCGGGTCGCCTACGTGGACACCGGCGGGAACATCGCCTGGGTCAAACCCCTGTGCGAGGGCCCCGAGTGGACGGCCCTCCCGGAACAGCTGCGCCGCGCGCCGGACGGCGAGCGCTGAGGCGCCTTCGGCGCCGAAGACCAGCCGAAGACCAGCCGAGGACCGCCAAGGAGCCAAGGGCGGCCGGGCCGATGCCGGCGTCTCGCGTCTTCCAACGGGGGGAAGACGCGGGACGCCTTTTGCCGTTGGGCACGACGCGCGCATGCGACACACGCCGGACCCCACGCGCCACGCGCGAGCACCACGCCCCGCGCGCATGCCGCGCGCGGACACCACCGCCTCTCCGGCCGCTGCGACTGGTGCGTGCACGCGCATGCCACTCGCGCGGACACCACGCCTCGTGTGCGAGACACCCCCGCCGCGCGCGGACACCACGCCTCGTACGCGCGACGCCCCGCCACGCCCGCGGACACCCCTCGTGTGCGAGACACCCCCGACGCGCGCGGACACCACCCCGCGTATGCGCGACGCCCCCGCCACGTCCGCGAAACTCCCGCCACGGGGACACCACGCCTCGTACGCGCGACGCCCCGCCACGCCCGCAACACCGCCGCCGCGCGCGGGACGCCGTACACCGTGTGCGCAACGGCCCTCCGTCGTGCGCGAGACGCCACGCGGCGGGTGCGGAGCACCATTCGTCGTGCGACCGCCACACGGCCACCTGCGGCGGCCACGCCCAACGGACACGTGAAACGCGCACGGCCCCGCCCCGATTCAGGAGGGCAGGGCCGCGTTGCGCGTGGGGTGTCAGGCGGGCACGTGCTCCTTCGCCGTGTCACCGTCACGCCGCTCGGGGAGGGACTTGCCCTCGGCCGCCCCGGAGTCGTCCGCGGCCGTGCCGTGGCCGCCACCGTCGCGGGCGAAGCCCTCCGCGTCGAACGGCAGCCGTCCGGCGAGGACTTCGTTCATCCGCTCCTTGTCGATCTCCTTGGTCCAGGTGCCGACCAGGACGGTCGCGACCGCGTTGCCCGCGAAGTTGGTGAGGGCGCGGGCCTCGCTCATGAAGCGGTCGATGCCGACGATCAGGCCGACGCCGTCCACGAGTTCGGGCCGGTGCGACTGGAGACCGCCCGCCAGCGTCGCCATGCCCGCGCCGGTCACACCGGCGGCGCCCTTCGACGCGACGACCATGAAGACGAGGAGGGATATCTGCTGGCCTATGGAGAGCGGGTCGCCCATGGCCTCGGCGATGAACAGCGAGGCCATCGTCAGGTAGATGGCGGTGCCGTCCAGGTTGAAGGAGTAGCCCGTGGGGACGGTGATCCCGGCGACCGGCTTGCTGACGCCCGCGTGCTCCATCTTCGCGATCAGCAGCGGCAGCGCCGACTCGGAGGAGGACGTCGAAAGGATCAGCAGGAACTCCCGCGCCAGGTACTTCAGCAGCAGGAAGATGTTGATGCCCGCGACCAGCCGCAGGATCGTCCCGAGAACGAGGAACACGAAGAGCGCGCAGGTCACGTAGAAGCCGACCATGATGACCGCGAGCGCCTTGAGCGCGTCCAGACCGGTCTCGCCGACCACGGCGGCGATCGCGCCGAAGGCACCGATCGGGGCGGCCCACATGACCATCGACAGCAGCTTGAAGACGAGCTGCTGTATGTGGCCTATGCCGCGCAGCACCGGCTCGCCCGCCTTGCCCATCGCCTGCAGGGCGAAGCCCGCGAGGAGGGCCACGAACAGGGTCTGCAGCACCTCGCCCTCGGTGAAGGCGGAGACCAGCGTCTTCGGAATGATCCCGAGCAGGAAGTCAGCCGTCGACTCACTGGCGCCCTCGGCCTGGCTCTGTCCGGCCTGGGCCGCCTCATGGCTCATGTGCAGGCCGCTGCCGGGCTCGAGGAAGTTGCCGACG
This sequence comes from Streptomyces sp. MK37H, assembly GCF_018035285.1. Taxonomy (NCBI): domain Bacteria; kingdom Bacillati; phylum Actinomycetota; class Actinomycetes; order Kitasatosporales; family Streptomycetaceae; genus Streptomyces; species Streptomyces sp. MK37H. The sequence goes on from NZ_JAAAYH010000095.1 coordinate 3,081, forward strand.
ACCAGGCCGATGGCGAGGGCCACGGTCGACATCACCATGAAGTAGCCGAGCGCCAGACCGCCGACCGCGCCGACCTTGGCCGCCTTGCGCACCGAGCCGACGCCGAGCACGATCGTGCAGAAGATGATCGGCGAGATCAGCATCTTGATGAGGTTGACGAAGCCTTCGCCGATGGGCTTGAGCTCCACCGCCGTATCGGGGGCCACGAAGCCCACGAGGATGCCGAGCGCCACCGCGCCGATGACGGCGAGGTAGAGGTAGTGAATCCTTTCTTTCTTCGGCTTCGTCCCATCCGGTTCCGTACGCCCGGATGCGGGCGGCGTGGTGTCCGCAGCCACGGTGCTGCCTCCTTCTGTTCTGCCGTCCAACTGTCCCGGCGCTGTACTGTGTGCGGCTCGCACACCGCCTTGAACGGTCCCGGCGACTATGCCCCAGCCTGTGACGGGGGTCACCCTTCCGTTCATTTCGTTCACACAAAGATGCGTGTGCAGACTGATGGCCATGCGCATCCCCCACCCACGCAGCCTGGCCGGCCAGCTCTTCGCGATGCAGGTCGTGCTGGTCGCCGCCCTGGTGGCCGGATGCGCCGTCTTCGCCTACGTCACCGACCGCGAGCAGGCGGTGGTGGCCGCGCGACAGCGGGCGACCGCCGCCGCGGTGGCCGTCGCCGACTCCCCGTCGGTCGCCGAGGCCGCGCGGTCGAAGGACCCCACGGCCCGGCTCCAGCCGTACGCGGAGAAGGTGCGCCGGGACACCGGCGTCACCTTCGTCACGATCATGAATACCCACGGGGTGCGCTGGGCGCACCCCGATCCGCGCCAGATCGGCGCCACGTATCTCGGCCACATCAAGCCCGCGCTGAGCGGGCGGATCTTCGCCGAGACGTACACCGGCACGCTCGGCTCCTCCGTGCGCGTGGTCGCCCCGGTGCGCGACACCCGCGCCGGCGGCCGGATCACCGCCCTGGTCAGCGCGGGCATCACGGTGGACACCATCAGTGCCCAGGTGCGCCGCCAGCTGCTCGCGCTGCTGGGTGTGGCGGCCGCGGCGCTCGCGGCCGGCGGCCTGTGCGCGTATGTGATCAACGCCCGGCTGCGCCGCCATACGCACGGGATGAACGCGGCCGAGCTGAGCCGGATGCACGACTACCACCAGGCCGCGCTGCACGCCGTGCGCGAGGGGCTGCTGATGCTCGACGGCCAGCGGCGGATCGCGCTGATCAACGACGGCGGGCGGGAGCTGCTCGGCCTGCCCGAGGACTCCGTCGGCCGCTACGTCTCCGACCTGGGCCTGCCGCCCGCGCTGACCGGCGCCCTGCTGGCCACCGAGCCGCGCGTGGACGAGCTGCATCTGACCGCGGAGCGGGTCGTGGTCGTCAACACCTCACCGGTGAGCAGCGGTGAGCAGCGCGGCACGGTCGTCACGCTGCGCGATCACACCGAGCTCCAGGCACTCTCGGGCGAGCTGGACTCGCTGCGCGGCTTCGCGGAGGCGCTGCGCTCCCAGGCCCATGAGGCCGCGAATCGGCTGCATGCCGTCGTCTCGCTGATCGAACTGGGCCGGGAGGACGAGGCGGTCGACTTCGCCACCGCCGAGCTGGAGCTGGCCCAGGCGCTGACCGACCAGGTGGTGGCGGCCGTCGCGGAGCCCGTCCTGGCCGCCCTGCTGCTGGGCAAGGCGGCCCAGGCCAGTGAGCGCGGCGTCGAGCTCGTCCTGGCCCCCGACAGCCGCATCGACGACGGCGTCCTCCCGCCCGGCCTGCCCGCCCGGGACCTGGTGACCATCCTCGGCAACCTCATCGACAACGCCACGGACGCGGCCGCCGAGGGCGTCGGCAATGAGTCGGCCCCGCGCAGCGCCCGCGTCACGGTCACCGCCCGCGCGGACGCCGGCGAGCTGACCCTGCGCGTGTCGGACACCGGCGCCGGGCTCGACCCGGCGGCGGCCGAGGAGGTCTTCCACCGCGGCTGGAGCACGAAGTCCCCGGGCCGCGGCCTGGGGCTGGCCCTGGTCCAGCAGGCCACCCGCCGCAACGCGGGCACGGTGGAGGTGACCACCTCCCCCGACGGCGGCGCCGAATTCACCGCCCGCCTCCCCCTGACGACCCCGGCCGTCACGACGTGAGTCCCGCGTCGGGTGGGGCACCCCGACCGGCCGCCCGGCAACAGCCAGGACGGTGCCGGGCCCGCGACGGCGGCCGGTGCGGTACGGGTCGCCCGGCTCCCCGGGGCGGGCCACCGCCGACGACCCCGTGCGGGTGCGGGGTTCGGGCGGCCCGGCCGGACGAGCCCACCGGATGCCCGCGCCCGGTGCCGGGCACCGGGGCCGAAGCACGGCCGACCCGGACAGGGCAGCGCCTTCACACCGCTCCGGGACCCGCCACCACCAGCCGCCCAGCGACAGCCAGGACGGCACCGGGCGCCCAACAGCAACCGCTGCCCGGGGCGGGCGCCCGACCCCCCCGAGGCGGGCCACCGCCGACCACCCCGCGCGAGGGCGGGGGCCGAGCGGCCAGGCCGGACAAGCCCACCGGATGCCCGCACCCGGTACCGGACCCCGCCGGAGCCGAAGCACGGCCGACCCAGGCGAGGCAGCGCCTCCACACCCCTCCGGGACCCGCCACCACCAGCCGCCCAGCGACAGCCAGGACGGCACCGGGCGCCCAACAGCAGCCGCTGCCCGGGGCGGGCTCCCGACCCCCCGAGGCGGGCCACCGCCGACCACCCCGCGCAGGGGCGGACGGCAGGCGGCCCGGCCGGACGGCCGGATGCCCCGCTCGGCATCGGGCGCCAGGCGCGGCTGACGCGGGTAGGCCGTCGTCCCATCCCGGTGCCGGGCGGCCATATCCGGCCGTTCGGGAGCGGGGGTCCGGGGGCGGAGGCCCCGGGAAGCGGGGCATAGGGGAATCGTCACCGTAGGGATCTGGCCACTTGCGGTTACCCTCCGTAAATTGGAGCCCCGAGCTTCCACGTCCACCGCGTTTCGACCGCGTTTCGAGAGGAATCCGTTCATGAGCCCGCCGCAGGCGAGACCGGGGGATCCGGCGCCGATCCGGGTTCTCGTCGTCGAAGACGACCCCGTCGCGGCGGACGCGCACCGGATGTACGTCGAGCGCGTTCCCGGCTTCGCCGTCGTCGGGGCGGCGCGGAGTGGCGGGGACGCGCAGCGGTTGCTGGAGCGGACGCCCGCCGATCTGCTGCTGCTGGACCTCTACCTCCCCGACGGGCACGGTCTCCAGCTCGTACGGGCGCTGCGCGCGGCCGGGAACGGCGCGGACGTGATCGCGGTCACCTCGGCCCGGGACCTCGCGGTGGTCCGCGACGGGGTCTCCCTCGGGGTCGTGCAGTACGTGCTGAAACCGTTCACCTTCTCCACCCTCCGGGACCGCCTCCTCCGGTACGCCGAGTTCCGCGCGACCGCGGGCGAGGCCAGCGGGCAGGACGAGGTGGACCGGGCGCTGGCCGCGCTGCGGGCACCGCAGCCCGCCGCGATGCCCAAGGGGCTGACCCAGGCCACCCTGCACGCGGTCACCGAGGCGCTGCGCGGCGCGGAGGAGGAGGGCATCTCGGCCGCGGCGACCGCCGAGACCGTGGGGATCTCCCGGATCACCGCCCGCCGCTATCTGGAGCACCTGGTGGAGGCCGGGCGGGCCGCCCGCGCCCCGCACTACGGGCAGATCGGACGGCCCGAGCTGCTGTACCGCTGGCTCAGCGAGCAGTAGGGGTGTCCGGCGGATCTTGACACCTGCGGCGGGCTGATCCCCTCCGCATGGGCGCGCGAATAGGAAAGTTTCCTATCCGACATCTTGTCGCGGGCATGCCGCCTCGCTAGGTTCAGCCTCGCTCGACTTCCTCCCACCCCCCACCCAGGAGGCTCCATCAGCCATGCCTCTTTCCAAGCCGACGCACCGCAGACTCGCCCTCGCCGCCGCCATCGGCCTGCTCGCCGCGGGCGCCACCACGGCGGCCACCGCCCAGGCGGCGCCGCGGGCGGCGCACACCGCCGCCGCCCCCAGCGGGCTCAACGGCCCCTACCTGTACCTGGGTTGGGGCTCCCCGCCCAAGGCTACGGACGTCATGTCGGCCACCGGCACCCAGCAGTTCACGATGGCCTTCATGCTGTCCGACGGCGGCTGCAACCCCAAGTGGGACGGCTCCCGCGCGCTCACCGGCGGCAACGACCAGTCGACGATCAACTCCATCCGCTCGGCGGGCGGCGATGTCACCGTCTCCTTCGGCGGCTGGAGCGGTAACAAGCTGGGCGAGAAGTGCTCTTCCGCTTCCGCGCTCGCCGGCGCGTACCAGAAGGTCATCGACGCCTACAAGCTCAAGTCGATCGACATCGACATCGAGTCGACCGAGTTCGAGAACGCCACGGTCCGCCAGCGCGTGATCGACGCGCTCAAGACGGTCAAGCAGAAGAACAGCGGCATCAAGGTGTACGTCACCTTCGGCACCACCACGACCGGCCCCGACTCCAATGGAAAGGACCTGGTCAAGCGCGGTGCCACGGCCGGGCTCGACGTAGACGGCTGGGCGGTCATGCCGTTCGACTTCGGCCAGGGATCGATCGACATGGCGGCGGCCACCAAGTCCGCGGTGGACGGTCTGAAGAACACCGTGGCGAGCGCGTACGGCCTCTCCTCCGACGCCGCCTACCGCAAGGTCGGCTTCTCCTCGATGAACGGCAAGACCGACGTCGCGGGCGAGACGATATCCCTGAACAACTTCAAGGACATGGTCTCCTACGCCAAGAGCCACCACCTGGCCCGCGTCAGCTTCTGGTCGCTCAACCGCGACCGCAAGTGCGGCTCCGGCACGGGCGGGGACGCGTGCAGCGGTATCGACCAAGGCACGTACGACTTCACCAAGGCGCTCGCGGGCTACAACGGCTGACACCGAACTGGGCCCCATCCGCCCGCCGGGCGGCGTTCGATCAAGCGACCATCCAGGTCACGGGGATTGACCTTCCGTTGAAGCCGACCTTACGGTCAGCCCGCAGCCCATAGAGGCCAGCAAGGAGGTCGTGCCCGTGCGCCACACCGCCCCACTGATCCTCGCCGCCACCCTCGCCGCCACCGCCGGACTCACAGCCTGCGGTGGCGGTTCGGGCAGCGACCCGGACACCGTCAAGGTCGCCTACAACCGCTCCACCGACAACAAGATCCGCTTCAAGGACAACCATCTGGCCGAGGTCAAGAAGCAGTTCGAGAAGGCCAACCCCGGCAAGAAGGTCAAGCTGATCCCGATCCAGGCGCAGGACAACGACTACGCCACCAAGGTCCAGCAGATGATGCGGTCCCCAAAGACCGCCCCGGACCTGGTCTACGAGGACACCTTCCGGATCAACTCCGACATCAAGGCGGGCTATCTGCGCCCCCTCGACGAGTATCTGGCCAAGTGGAAGACCTGGGACCAGTTCGTCGACACCGCGAAGGCCGCGGCCAAGGCCGAGGACGGCAAGACGTACGGCGTCCCGGACGGCACCGACACCCGGGGCCTGTGGTTCAACAAGGAGATCTTCGCCAAGGCCGGGCTGCCCGCCGACTGGTCCCCCAAGAACTGGAACGAGATCCTCGAGGCGGCGCGCACGATCAAGAAGAAGGTCCCCGGCGTCACCCCGCTCAACGTCTACACCGGCAAGGCCCCGGGCGAGACCTCCGTAATGCAGGGCTTCGAGATGCTGCTGTACGGCACGGGCGAGGCGGGCGGGAACCCGCTCTACGACCCCGGCGCCAAGAAGTGGGTCACCGGCGGCAAGGGGTTCAGCGACGCCCTCGGCTTCCTCAAGACCGTCTACTCCGAGAAACTCGGCCCGGACATCTCCGACGCCCTCGACCCCAACGTGGGCACCACCGTCTACAGCGAATGGCTGCCCCAGGGCAAGCTGGCCATCGCCCTCGACGGCTCCTGGCTCGGCCAGAACTGGCTGAAGACCGGCGGCAAGCCCTGGCCCGAGTGGTCCAAGACCCTCGGCCAGGCCCCGATGCCCACGCAGAACGGCCAGGCGCCCGGCAAGGTCAGCATGTCCGGCGGCTGGACGTGGGCGATCAGCGCGAAGTCCAAGAACCCGGATCTGGCCTGGAAGTTCATCGAACAGCTCCAGACCAAGGACAACGCGGTCACCTGGGACATCGTCGACGCGCAGATCGCGGTCCGTAAGGACGTCGCGCAGGACCCGAAGTACACCTCGTCCATGCCCGGGATCACCTTCTTCACGGGGCTGGTGAAGTACACCCACTACCGCCCCACCACCCCCGTCTACCCACAGGTGTCCACGGCGATCGGCGAGGCGATGGAGGCGGCGACCACGGGTGACGCCTCACCGGAGAAGGCCGCGAAGGGTTACGACGACCAGCTGAAGTCCATCGCCGACGGCGCCACGGTGGCGGCGGGCGGCCAGGGCTGAGGGCCGCTCCCCGATGGCAACCGCGACCAAGGTGGCGGCGGCCCCGACGGAGACCCCGGCCCGGCCGGGCCCCCGTCGCGGCCGCCCCCTGCGCTGGCTTCCGCTCGCCCCCGCCACCGTCATGCTGCTGCTCTTCCTCGGTGGCCCGATCGCCTACTGCGTCTATATCGCCTTCACGAACATGCAGCTCACGGGCGCGTCCTCCACGGACTTCGTGGGCCTGGACAACTTCCAGCGCGCCTTCGGGGACGACGACTTCCGCAACGCGGTCGTCCTCACCCTCGTCTTCACCCTCCTCTCCTCCCTCGTCGGCCAGAACACCCTCGGCCTGGCCCTGGCCGCCCTGATGCAGCGCGCCTCCCGGCCGGTGCGGACGCTGACGGGCTCGATCGTCATCGCGGCCTGGGTCGTCCCCGAGATCGTGGCGGGCTTCCTGCTGTACGCGTTCTTCCGCCGCGAGGGCACGCTCAACGCGCTGCTGGACTGGCTGGGCCTGCCGTCCCAGAACTGGCTCTACACCCTGCCCATCCTCGCCGTCTCCTTCGCCAACGTCTGGCGCGGCACGGCCTTCTCGATGCTCGTCTACTCCGCCGCGCTGTCGGAGATCCCCAAGGAGATCACCGAGGCGGCGGAGGTCGACGGCGCCGGCGGCATCGGCCGCTTCTGGCACATCACCCTGCCGATGATCCGCCGTTCCATCGGCACCAATCTGATGCTGAACACCTTGCAGACGCTGTCGGTGTTCGGCCTCATCTGGGCCATGACCCGGGGCGGCCCGGGAAACCGCAGCCAGACGCTCCCGGTCTTCATGTACGACCAGGCGTTCAACAAGTCCCTGATCGGCTACGGCACGGCGGTGGCGCTGCTGTTGCTGCTGGTGGGGGCGCTGTTCTCGGTGGTGTATCTGCGGCTGATGCGCGAGGAGGTCTGACGCGCGGCGTCATCGGTCCCGGGCCCCACGGATGTGACGCGGACCAGCACCTTGACTTGGGCTCCCCTCATTTCGATACAGTCCGTACTGTATCGAAAGGAGGATGTCCGTGGACCCCGCACACGCCCTCGTATGGATCAAGGCGATCCTGGTCGGCGGACTGGCCGCCTACCTGACCCTCTTCGTCCTCAACAACCTCACCGATCAAGACACGAACTCGGGCGCCGTCGCACGCATGATGACGATGCGCGACCTCAAGGAGGACCCCGACGGCCTGGGCCGCGGTGTCGTCTGGCGGGCCGTGGACTCTCCTGTCGTCCACCGGCTCGCGTTCTACGCCGTCGTGCTCGTACAGACGGCGGCAGCCGGACTGCTGTGGCGGGCGACGGCGATGTTCGTCGCCGCGGGACTGGACGGCTACGGCGCCCGGCCCGTACGGGACGCCGTGGGGGCGGCCAACCTCGGGATGCTGCCGTTCACCGGACTGTGGCTGGCCATGCTCGTCGGCGGGCTGTGGTTTTCGTACTGGGTCAAGATGGGCCCCATCCAGCAGACCCATCTGACCCTGCTCATCACGTCACTGCTCAGCGTGCTCGTCATCAATCTCTGATGGCGGGCAACGGCGATCAGCGGCATGCCGCGAAGGACAAGAAAGGACACACCCTCATGACTGACCACCAGGAACACGACTGGGCAGACGGCTTCGACGTGCAGCAGGTGCGCGTCGCACGGCCGACCGACCGACTGGCCGACGTCGTCCGGTTCTACCGCGACGGGCTGGGCCTGACCGAACTGTTCAGGTTCGAGGGGCATGACGGCTATGACGGAGTCATGCTCGGCCTCCCAGGAAAGCCGTACCACCTGGAGTTCACCCAGCACGCACAGGGCAGCCCAGGCCCGGCACCGACACGGGACAACCTCCTCGTGTTCTACGTTCCGGATGCCGGCGCGATCGCGACCGTGGCGGACCGGCTGGCGAGCATGGGGCACCCGCCGGTCGAGGCGGAGAACCCCTACTGGGAGAAGAACGACGCGATCACGATCGAAGACCCCGACGGCTGGCGCGTCGTGCTCGTACCCTCGACGGGTATCTGAGGCGTAGATGGGGCAGCACACCACCGCGGGTCGCCGCCGTGATCCACGAATCGATGAGGACGTACTCACCGCCACGCTGACCCTGCTGGACGAGAAGGGGTACGTGCCGCTGAGCATCGGAGAGGTCGCACGCCGGGCGGACGTGCACAGACCCGCGATCTACCGGCGGTGGCCGTCGAAGCAACACCTGGTCGTGGACGCGCTGGCATCGACGATCGGCGTCGAGCCGACGCCCGACACCGGCGACCTGCGTCAGGACCTCATCACCGGGATCTCCACCATCACCGACGCCCTGAACCACACGGTGCTCGGGCGGGTACTGCCCGCGCTCATCGCGGACCTCGCCGACGACGGGCCACTGCGGCAGAGGTTCCTGGACGTCGTGTTCCACGCCCGACGTGCGACGACGGCTCGCACCCTCGAACACGCCATGGCGCGCGGCGAGGCTCGCACCGACATCGATCTCGATTTCGTCCTGGACGCGCTGGCAGCGCCCCTCTACTTCCGAGCGCTCTTCCTCCATCTGCCGCTCGACCGGACGCTGGTGGAACGGACCGTGGACATGGTGCTCCACGACATCCTGAACTGACAGCTGGGCGAGCGGGCCCGAGGGTTTGGCCACCCCGCCCACCGCCGGCCCATACCCCTACGAGCCGTAGGCAAGGAGCGCGCCCGGGAGACGCCTCGTTCGACCGGATCATCGCCACCTGCTCGGTGCCCGGAATCCCCACCGCGTGGACCGAGCAGATCCGGCCAGGTGGCGTCATCCTCGCCGACCTGTCCCTCGGCCCGCGTCAGCACGCTGCTGACGCGGGCCGCGCTCCCCCGAGGAAGCACCGCATACGGGGCGTCGTCGGCTAGGTGAGCAGATACGCCTTCACGATCGTCACCGCGTACGTGTTGCCGTCGGTGTCGGTCAGGTCGGCCTTGAAGGAGACCGAGCGGGCGTCCTTCGGATGGGTCAGGTCCAGGCTCCTCTTGCCGTCCCGCGTGGTCACCGGGGCATCGGTCCAGGTCTCGCCCTCGTCGTAGGACACCTGTACGGCAAGCGACTTCAGACGCGTGGCGGCCGGGCCCTGGAGGGACAGCGGGACGGTGATCCGACTGCCCGCCTTCGCCGTGCTGCCCGTCGTCAGCCCTGGATGGAAGCGGACGGTGGACAGGGGCAGGGACGCGGTCTCCGAGCCGTTCGGCTTCGCGGAGGTGAAGCTCCAGGCGGCGGTGAGACGGCTGGTGACACCGGCGACGTCGGCCGGGCGGGTCACGTCCGTGTGGATCGTGTACGGCGCCGAGGTGGCGGGGAGGCCGTCGGCCGTCTGGCAGAGGTCGCCGTCGTTGTCGAGCAGTTTCTTGCCGCCCGCGGTGACGGTCGTGTGCTGCTCGCTCACCCGGGAGGAACCGGCGTGGCCGTCGCCGTCGGCGAAGCTCGGGACGCACATGTCGAGCGTGTCACCGGAGCGGCGGGCGGTGTGCTCCTTGTCCACCGCCGGGCTGAACACGCCGACGTTGTAGGTCGATTCGTACGTCCGGCCCGGCCGGTACGACGTCGGCCGCTCCTCGGGGTAGTGCACATCGGTGTCGTCTTCCGCGGCGGGACCCCGCTGGCTGACGGCGACCGTCCAGGGGTAGCCCTCGGGCGTGGTCACGTACGTCTTCGCGGTCGCCGGGAGCGCGAACGGTGCGCTGGTCGTGCCCAGGGACAGTTCCGGGCCCCTCCACAGCGCGTTGACGACACCCTTGCGGTCCGGGGCGGACGAGCCGATGTGCCGCTTCAGCAGGGCCAGTTCGCTCGCTTGGGCCGTGCGCTGGTAGCCGGTGGGGAAGCGGTCGGGCAGGTTGTAGAGCAGGTTGTAGGTGGTGCTGCCCTTCTGCCACAGGCCGCCGATCTGCGTGCTGAACTTCCCGGCGTCCGGGGACGGGCCCAGGGTCGTGGTGCGCAGCCCCTTGAAGGATTCGCCGTAGAACAGGGTGGCGTTGAGAGCACTGGGCACGCCCAGGCGGTAGTTCAGATAGCCGGTGGCCATCTTCGCGCTCTCCGGGGCGGTGACCTCGACCGGCTTCGTCTCGCGGGCGTCGAAGGTGATCGTGGTGTCCTTGGTGACCGCGAGCTTCGGCTGGACGAGGAGCGAGGTGTCCGTGTCCTCGGACATCACCGTGTCCACCACATAGTCGCCCCGGGGGATACGCAGCTTGTAGACGCCCTTCGAGGTCTCCTGGTGGTCCTCCAACGCGGTGGTCCAGTAGTCGGTGGTGTAACTCTTGATCTCGGTCAGCGGCGAACTGACGGGCTTGCCCTGGCGGTCGAGGAACTTCAGGGTGACGTCGTACGCCTCGGCCTCGCGGATGACGCCGAAGGACGTCCGTACCTCCGTGTCGCCGCCCTGCGCGGTGGCAATCAGCGCGCCCGAGTAGGCGCCGTCCGGCCCCTCGGTGCGGGTGTCCGCGGTGAGGTCGACGCTCGCGGTGCCGCCCGCCGGGACGGTGAGTTGGCGTGCGCTGAGGCTGAAGAGACCGTCCGGGGCGGCCTTGCCCTCCGGGCCGGTCGCGGTGGCCGACAGGTCCAGCGTGACGGGTTGGTCCCCGTCGTTGCGGTAGGTGATCCGCTTGGTGACCGGCTGGTCGTCGGCGTGCGGCCACATCTGCTTGCCGAAGGACACGGACGTCTGCTCGCTGGTCACGCTCTGGGTGATCCCCCGGGCCACGTCGACCCGCCCGGTGCCCTGCTGGTACGCGTCGAGCCCGGCGGTCGGCTTGGTGGAGGCGGTGAGCGCCTGCTTGATCCGCTGTCCGGTCCAGTCCGGGTGCTCCTGGGCCAGGATCGCGGCGGCGCCCGTGGCGTGCGGTGCCGCCATCGACGTACCGGACATGGCGACGTAGCCGTCCGCGGCCGGGTCCCCCATGTCGCCGTGCGCCGCCTTCGCCGAGACGATGTCCACGCCCGGCGCGGTGAGGTCCGGCTTCAGCGTGCTGTCGGCGGTCGGGCCGGTGCTGGAGAATTCGGCGATGCCGTCCTCGCCGTCGACGGCTCCGACGGTGAGCGCCGAGTCCGCCGAGCCGGGGGTGCTGATGGTTCCGGCCGTGGGGCCGTCGTTGCCCGCCGAGGCGACGGTGAGCAGGCCCTTGTGCTCCGAGAGGGAGTTGACGGCCGTCTCGACCGGGTCCTGCCCCGGGGTGTCCAACTGGCCCAGGCTGAGGTTGGCGACCTTGGCGCCCTGGTCGGCGGCCCACTCCAGGCCCGCGATGACGCTGGAGTCGGTGCCCTCGCCGCTGTCGTCCAGCACCTTGGCGTTGAGGATCTCCGCGCCGGGCGCGACGCCCTTGTAGAGGCCACCGGACCGGGCGCCCGAGCCCGCCACCGTCGCCGCGACATGGGTGCCGTGACCGGACCTGTCGTCGGTGCTCCCCGTTCCGGAGAAGTCCTTCGCCTCCGTCACCGCCTTTTCGAGGTCCGGGTGGGTGGTGTCGATGCCGGAGTCCAGGACGGCGACCTTGACGCCCTTACCGTCGTATCCGGCGTCCCAGGCGGCCGGCGCGCCGATCTGGGTGACGTTGTGGCTGACGTCCTTCGCCCCGGCCTTGGGCCCCGCCTGCGCCTTGAACCGGCCGTCCAGCCAGACGCGGGCGATCCCCGGGGCCGCCGTGCGGGCGTGCCCGGTACCGGCGGTCGCGGTGAGGGCCTGCCAGGCGCTGTCGGCGTCGGTCTTGCGCACGCTGAGCGCGGCGCCGCCCACGCTGGGCAGTTCGCGGCGTACGGAGGCACCCGCCTCCGCGAGCGCCGCCGCGCCCTTGTTCTTCCCGGAGCCCCGCTTGTACGACACGATCAGCGGCAGCGTCCCGCGATGTGCGTCGTCGTATCCGGCCCGTAAGAGCGCGTTGACGTTGAACAGCCGCTTGTCCAGGACGCCTTGGCCGATCAGGGGGGCGGCGTCGGCCGGCAGGACGAAACTGTCACCACCGGAGCGCCGGACGGATACCGGGATGTCCTTACGGCCCGGTCCCTGCTGGACGCCGGTCACCTGGCCCCTGGCGTCCAGTTGGACCCGGTCCCCGGTGACCAGGGTGATGCCCCTGGACGGGTCACCGGTGCCGGACCTCCCGGCGGTGGCGGCGCTCCCCGTCCGTACGCCGAGGCCGGACCCGGGGGCCGCGAGCGCGGCCCCCATCATCACTCCCGCGACCACCAGGGCGCACACCGCGGCCCTGGAGGTCGCCGACGCTCGCTCACGCGGTGTCGGATTCACGTCAGCCCGCCTGCGAGGGCATCTGCTTGTTGCCGTCGACGACCGCGCGCTGAGTGATCGCGCTGGTGGAGACCACGGTGCCGGGCTTGATCGGGTCGTTCTTGTCCGGGCTCGGCTTGACCTGGACGGTGCGCTCGCCGAGGAACTTCAGGCTCTTCTTGTCGAAGATCCACTCCTCGCGCTGGCCGGTGTCGTCCATCCGCGCCACCGCGACCCCGTGACGGCCCGTGGCGTCAACCGCGTCGTCCACCGCGACCACCCCGGGGATCTTGGCGGCGGCCTTGTAGAGGGCGGGGGCGAGCTTGGCGGGCGGGTAGCTCTCGGTCAGCAGATCACCGATGGCGACGAAGGCCGCCTGGTCGACGGGCACCTCCTTGTCCTTGTCCGCGCGGGCGTCCTGGTAGATCTTCCGCAGCAGCGCGTCGGGGTCGGCGGGCAGTTTGACGAGGCTGTTGTACGCCGAGCTGATCGGGTGCGGACCGGCCAGGGTGGTGCCCTCGTCGCTGGTCTCGCCCGGCTCGATCAGCCAGCCGTCCTTGCCGTCTGCCGACTGCCAGACCTGACGGTCGTGCAGTTCGGTACTGACCACTGTGGTCTTGCCGTTCACGGTCTTGGGGTAGGTGTTGGCCACCTTGGAAGCGATGTAGACGTACTGGCCGTCGCGCACCACGGGCCCGTCGGTGTCGCCGGATCCCGCCGCCAGGGAGATGCGGTCAAGCAGCTGGGGGCCGCCCTTGACGTCGGCGGCGCCGATCTGGGTGGTCAGCGCGGGGCCGGTGGCCAGGGGGGTCACACCGTCGCTGTCGCCGTCGCCCCCGGACAGGGCGACACCGCCCGCGATCGCCCCGGCCAGGGCGCAGGCCCCGGCGGGCAGCAGGATCGCCTTGCGCAGGAACGGGTTGCGCTGCCGGACGGGGGCGGGGGTTCCGGTGCTGCGGATGTCTTCGCGGATCTGGGCCATCAGGTGCTCCTTGTGGAACTCGTGGCGGCCCGCCGGCAGACTCCGCTCCTCGGTGGCCCGGAGCTCTTGGGTCTCCGGCCACTCAGCCGGGTGCGGCTGGGAGGGGCTGGCGTTCATCGGTTTCCTTCCTCTGCGGACCGGATCGCGTGGCTGCGATCGCCCTTTACCTGCCGGGTGAGCGGAGTGAGTTCCCGTTTTTTGCGGCCCAGTTCGGCGTCGGCGAGTTTGCGCAGCTTGGTGCGGGCTCGGGACAGCCTGGAGCGGACGGTTCCGATGGGGACGTCGAGGGTGCGGGCGACGTCGGCGTACTCCATGCCCTCCCACAGGCAAAGGACGAGGACCTCCCGTTCGGCGCGCTTGAGCGAACCGAGGGCGGTGAGGGTGGCGTTGATCCGGCGCCGGTCGTCCACGCGCCCGGCCGTCTCCTCGGCGTGGTCGGGGATTCGCATCGAGGCGGGCCCCGCCTCGGCGGCAGCGGCGGCCGCGGCCCGGTAACGCCGGTTGCTGCGGCAATGGGTACGGGCGACGTTGGTGGCGATGCCGAGGAGCCAGGGCCGCAGGGACCCCCCTTCGGCATCGACCGATTCGCGGCGCCGCCACGCCTCCATGAACGTCGCCGACATCACGTCCTCGGCCACGGACCAGTCGGCGGTCAGCCGGAAGGCGTGGTTGTAGACGGTCTGTGCGTAGGCGTCAAAGAGCTCCGCGAAGGCATCTGGATCCCCGGCCCGCACCCGGGTTCGCATATCTGTGGTCACGTGTGTTGGCTGACCGGGAGGAGGAGCGAGTTCCGGTGATGCGCGTCACATCGTGTTCTGCCTGGGCTCTTGGGTGAGGGCAACCCGGAAGTCCGCCCAGGCGGCGGGGGTGCAGCGGAGTATTCGACCGTCCGGGTCCTTGGAATCATGTATCGCCACGACGCGGAGTCGCATCTCATGCGACGCCACACGAGCTGAGGGCACATCAGGGGACATCTTTCCAGCCGTCGACCAAGCGGCCTCGCTGAAGTCCGGTGCGGTTCGGTCGCGCCCCGAAGGGGCGCGGGGCTGTGTCGATGTGCGGCTCCGCCGCGTGGGCGCGAACAGCCACGACGCAGCCGCGGATGAACGACCGCACCTCGCGGCACTTCCCGCGAAGCGCTTAGCCTCACCAGGTTGCTCTTCACGCCTTCAGGAGGAGACCGCCATGGCCGAGCCGTTCCCGCCCGTCGAACCGTACGCGCACGGCCTCCTCGAGGTCGGCGACGGAAACCGGATCTACTGGGAGAGCAGCGGGAATCCCCAGGGGAAGGCGGCCTTGTGCGTGCACGGCGGCCCCGGCAGCGGTGGGCACCGCGGCGATCGCGGGATGTTCGATCCCGAGGTCTTCCGGATCGTCCTGTTCGACCAGCGCGGCTGCGGTGAAAGCCTGCCGCACGCCTCCGACCCGTCCGTCAGCCTCGATCACAACACCACCGATCACCTCATCGCCGATATGGAGCGGCTGCGCGAGCACTTGGGCATCGAGCGCTGGCTCCTCTACGGCGGCTCCTGGGGCTCAACGCTGATCCTCGCCTACGCCGAGCGTTACCCCGAGCGGGTCTCCGAGATCGTCATCGCGGGCGTCACCATGACCCGGCCGGACGAGACCGACTGGCTCTACCGCGGAGTCGGACGCCTGTTGCCCGGCGCCTGGGAGACGTTCCGCGACGCGGTGCCGGAAGGGGAGCGGGGCGGCGGTCTCGTCGCGGCCTACGACCGGCTGGTGAACAGTCCGGACGAGGCGGTCAGGGTCAAGGCGGCGCGGGCCTGGTGCGCTTGGGAGGATGCCGTCATCGCCCACGAGGCACTGGGGCATCCGGGCTACTACAGCGACAAGCCCGACGACGCGCTGATGGCCTTCGTCCGGATCTGCGCCCACTACTTCTCCCATGACGCGTGGCTCGAGGACGGGCAACTCCTCCGTGACGCGCACCGGCTGGCCGGTATCCCCGCGGTGCTGATCCACGGGCGACTCGACCTGGGCAGTCCGTTGCAGAGCGCGTGGGAGCTGTCCAAAGCCTGGCCGGACGCGGAACTGAAGGTGATCGACGACTCGGGGCACACGGGCAGTGCCACGATGCGGGGCGCGGTCCTGGAAGCGATCGCCGGGTTCGGCGAGTAGGAATCACGGCGCGCGGGTCACACCGTGGTGGGCCCGGGTGAGGGCACCCCGGAATTCCACTGAGGCGGCGGGGGTCCGGAACCCGGCCGCACCGCCGCCGTCGAGTGAGCCTCAGTCAGCGTCTCGTTGCCTCAACCCCGGCCTTGTCCCAGGTGAAGACACCGTGGCAGTCGGAATCGGAGTCGGTGCGCCGCACGGTGAGGACCAGAGTTCGGGCCTGCCGCGGGACTTCCCCCGTCAGCGCCCTGGATTCGAGAGCGCCGTGGGTGGTCATGGTGCCGGAGGCGACCTGCCGGGAGCCCGCCGCGATGGACCACCGTACGGAGATGTCATCGAGGCCGCAGGGGTCCAGCCACAGCCGGCCACGCAGGGCCCGGGACGTACCGGCCCCGTCCAGGGCGAACGTGGTTCTCAGCGGCTCATCGGTCGAGGTGGACCACCACCACTGGTTGCCGGGGCATCGCGGGTAGCCGCTCACCAAGCAGCTCTCCAGGCCCGACCGGTTCAGCGTCGGCTCGGCCCCCGACGCGTAGTCCAATCCGGGGGTGCCATCCGCGGAACGGCTCACGACGATCAAGACCACGACACATGCGGTGAGGCCCAGGGCCGCGGCTGCCGCCAGCCATTCCGCCCCGTACGTCATGATCCGCCCGCCCTCCCGCCTCAGTGAGTGGACCAACTTCCCGACGCCGGTGACGAGCAACACCAGGAGGCCGCCCACCCCACTGGCCAACGAGCCCGGTGGATGCACCAGAGCGAACGACACGGCACACGACAGCAGGAACAACCACAGCAGGAAGAGCCCTACCAACTCGGCGCGGAGCTTGGACAGTCCACGGGCCCGGTGGGCCGATACCGTCCCCACCCGCACACGCATCTGGGCAGCGACATCGGAGCGCGGCAACCCGTGCTCCACCGTTCCCTCGACAGCGCCGCGCTGTAAAGGGGTCAGCCGCTCCTTGGCCGCGGCGATCTCGCTCGCCGTCTCCTGTTGCAGCACCCGATACTCGACCGGGGAGTTCCACTCCTGCTCATACGCGGTCGGGTAAGCCTCGCCGAGCACGGGTACGTCATCGGAAGCCAGGGCCGTCGAGGCGGTCCGACGGCCTTCCCGGGCGGCCCGGCGGATCGCGTTCCGAGCCACCCGGTACGCGTACCGATCGGCCCACCGGATCTCCGTGTTCGCGGTGTGGAGCTCCAGCCAAGCGGACTGGACCACATCGTCGGCGTCCAGCCGGCCCGACGGCACGCCGTGCTGTCTCAGTTGGCGCTCGGCGTACGCGCGAAGGTCCACCTTCCAAAACCGCCCGTTGTCACGGTCCAGGTCGGCCACCGTCAGGCCATCGGGCCAGGGGCTACCGCCCGCAGCTTCATCGCGCACGCCCGCCGCCCTCCGTCCGGGCCGTCCGCACGTACCACGTCGCGCCGTCCCGCCCGCGCCCTCCCAGCTCAACCCCTTCCGGCGCCCTGGCGGCCGCCGCGGTCAGCCGGGCCCGCCCGCGCAACACCCACACCTCGGCGGCGGCAGCGCCCAGGTGGACCACCAGGGACAGGCCTGCGCCGAGCACCGGAAGAAACAAGGGATCGATCATCACATCGCCTCGCGTTCGGACGGCCGCATCCTGATAACGCGGCACACGACCGGTACGGGTCGATGGGCACCCGATCCGTTACCCCGACGCCGAACTTTTTTCCTCCAGCCCCCGCGACACCGCCGCCGCGAAGGTCTCCCACGCGGCGGGGTTGAACCGGAGTATTCGCCCCTCCGGGTCCTTGGAGTCGCGTACGGCCACGATGTTGGGCACGTTCGTGGCTACCTCGACGCACTCGCGATCGCCAGTGCTGAAGCTGGATTTCCGGAACACGAAATCGACCACGGCTCGTGCCTACTTGATCAGCTTGGCGTGAAAGGCCGCCCAGGCGGCGGGGGTGAACCGGAGCATTCGACCCTCCGGGTCCTTGGAGTCGCGTACCGCCACGGTGTCGGGCACGTTCGTGGCCACCTCGACGCACTCTTCGTGTGCATTGCTGTAGCTCGACTTACGGAAGACGAAGGTTTTCACAGCTCACAGTCCCTTGATGAGCGTCCCGATGAAGGTTCGGGACTCGGCCTCAGGCAGCGCGCCCCGCGCAGTCTCCTCGAACAGTCTTACGTGCTGCGCCGCACCTTCGCCACCCTCGACCCACGCCGTTGAGAACGCCAATTCCTGGTACACCACGTCCATGGCGCCCGCCTCGGCGAACGAAAGAACGTTGAACGAGCCCGCGAGCGCTCGAATCACCCCGGCGCCAAAGGGAAGCACCTGAACCGTGACGTTGGGGCGCTCGCTCCAATCGAGGAGGCTCGCCAACTGCTCCCGCAACATCTGGGGCTCGGCCGCTGGGATGCGCAGTGCCGCCTCCGCGATGACGGCCCAGAGGGAGAGCGGCTTGTCCCCGCAAAGTCTCTTCTGCCGGGCGACCCTGGAGGTGACCAACGCCGCAACCTGATCGGGGTGCTCACCCGGGTCCGCTGCGCGCCGCAACGACCGCATGTAGTCCGCAGTCTGGAGCAGTCCAGGAATGAACGACACCTGCCACGCCTTGACAGCCGTGGCCGCACTCTCAAGCGGCACGTACTCCCTCATGGTCTTGGTGAGCGGGACGTCATTCCACCAACCCTTCGCCTTGCGGCGTTCGCGGTCGATGCGCGCCAGCTCCAGCAGCGCACCCACCGTCGCGGGGTCGTTGGCGCCGTACAGCGCGCACAGAGCGCGGATGTCCGGGTCCCGGATGGGAACCCACCCGCCCTCCATCTTCGCGACCTTGCCAGTGGAAGCGCTGAGCGCCTTCGCCGCGTGCGTCTGCGTCAGGCCCGCCCTGGTCCGGAGGCTCATCAGCTCGGCGCCCAGTCTCCTCCCCAAGACGCTTGATGTGCTGTTCCCTTGGGTGGACTGACCCTCTGTCACCGTGCATCTCTCCTCCGTGATGTGACGCCAGTCTGGAGCGTAGCGGGGCACCTCGCAAGCGAGATCGGTTGAATTTTCCTCAGTGGAGTTGAACCGATCACCACCACGGGGCTACGGTCCGTAATGAACCGCTCGCACAGGGACGTCAGTTGGCGGACGCACTCCGCCCTGCCCTGCCCACTGGAGGTACGCGATGGCATTCGCGCCCCAAGACCCCCGGACTCCGAACCCCAGCGACCCCGTCATCGAAGAGGGCCGCGTCGACTACGTCCCGACACCGATAAGCGTGACCAGGGCCCGCCAGCACGCCACGCGACTGGTGGCCGAGTGGGGGCACCCCGCACTCGCCGACGACACGGCGCTCATCGTGTCCGAGCTGGCCACCAATGCCCTACGGCACGGCCACGTACCCGGGCGGCTCTTCCGCGTACAGCTCACCCTCACCAAGACCCGCCTGCGGATCGCCGTATCCGACCCCCGGGGCGAGCGACTCCCCCGGCCCCGCCGCCCGTCACCCCGCGACAGGCACGGCCGCGGTCTGCTCATCGTCCGCGCCCTCGCCGCACGTTGGGGCGTGCGCGAGCGAACCGTTGGCAAGGAAATCTGGGCCGAGCTGGACCTGGCAGCGTTACCCACCGAACCCTGACTCCAAAAAGTGCGGGCCCCGCACATTTGCGGGGGACGCAAGTTTTGCTACGCTCGCCGCATGGGACTGCGAGAGCGGAAGAAGGCCCAGACGCACGCCGCGCTCAGCTGGGCCGCGGTGCGGCTGACCGTGGAGCGTGGGTTCGACAAGGTCAAGGTGGAGGACATCGCCGAGGCCGCCGGGGTCTCGCCGCGTACGTTCAACAACTACTTCTCGAGCAAGGCGGAGGCGATCGTCTTCCGCCACCTCGACCGCTGTCTGCGCGTCGCGGAGGCGTTGCGCGAACGGCCGGGCGAGCCGCTGTGGGACGCGATCACGGAATCCGTGCTGCGGCAGTTCGCGCCGGACGCGGAAGCGGTCGCCCATCCGCCCGTCGCCGACGCGGCGCAGTGGACGGCGGGTGTGCGGGTGATGGTCGCCGAACCGGCCCTGCGGGGTGAGATGTCGCGGGCCGGGGCCGTCGCCGAGGCCGAGATCGCGGCGGCCGTCGCGGAACGTACCGGCGGCGACCTCGAGCAGGACCTGTACCCGCACCTCGTCGCTTCGGCGGTCATGGGCGCGGTCAACACCGCCATCGCCCACCATCTCCGCACCGACGCGGCCGTGCCGGTGAGCCGCCTGCTCACGGATGCCCTCGCCCGGATCGCGGCGGGGCTGTCCACCCCGTAAAGCCCTCAACCAACCTGCCCCGAAGGGGAATCCATGATCGAGGTCGTCATCGCAGGCGCGGGGCCCAACGGCCTGATGCTCGCCTGCGAACTCGCGCTGGCCGGTGTGCGCCCGGTCGTCCTGGAGCGCCTCACCGAACCGCACGACGCGCAGCGCGCCAACGGCCTCGTGGGCCAGGTCGTCCGCATGCTCGACCGGCGCGGACTGTACGAGCGGCTGACCGAGCCCGGCACCACGCCCGAACCGGCGCCCCGTTTCACCTTCGGCGCGTTCCCGCTCCACCTGAGCGACCTGCCGGACAACCCGCTCTACACGCTCCTGGTGCCGCAGCGCCGGATCGAGCGCATGCTCGCCGAGCGCGCGGCCGAGCTGGGCGTAGACATCCGGCGCGGCCACGAGGTCATCGGCCTGGCGCAGGGCGAGAAGTCGGTGGCGGTCGAGCTGCGCGAACAGGCCCCGGTCGAGGCGGAGTTCGTGGTTGGCGCCGATGGCGGGCGCAGCACGGTCCGCAAGCTCGCCGGGATCGCGTTCCCCGGCGTGACGACGGACGACTCGGTGTCGCGCACCGGACATGTGAGCGTGGACCCGGACGCGGTCGGTGCCGATGGCGGCCTGGCCGTGCCCGGTTTCGGCGTCATACCGCCGTTCCAGCATCTGCGGACCGAGCAGGGGCTGATCGCCTGGGCGCCGTCCCCGGACGGTGACCCGAAACTGACCACCGTGGAATGGGGGCAGCCGGCCGAGGGCGAGGCATCGCTGGACGAGCTGCGGGCCAGCGCCCGCCGGGTGCTCGGCACGGACATCGCCCTCGGCCCGCCAGCCGGGCCGGGGCCGCATCTGATGCGGCGGCTGTTCGGCGGCAACACCCGGATCGCCGAGCGATACCGCGCGGGCCGCGTCCTGCTGCTCGGCGACGCCGCACATGTGCACTCGGCGATCGGCGGCCCGGGGCTCAACCTGGGCCTCCAGGACGCGGTGAACCTCGGCTGGAAGCTGGCCGCCGAGTTGCGCGGCCACGCGGCGGAAGGGCTGCTCGACACGTACGAGTCGGAGCGGCACCCCGCGGCCCGGCGGGTCGCCATGCACACGCAGGCGCAGTCGCTGCTGACTCGGCCGGGCGGCGATGTGACGGCGCTGCGCGAGCTGTTCGGCGAACTGCTCGACCAGCCCACGACCCGGCAGCACATCGCGGGGCTGCTCTCCGGCGCGGACATCACCTACGCCATGGGA
>NZ_JAAAYH010000096.1:0-24341 GCF_018035285.1 Streptomyces sp. MK37H
CCAGGGCGGCGAACGCGCCCGTGCCTTCGTCTAGTCGGGCCAAGGCGCACACCGGGTCCGGGGACCCGAGGGCGGCGGACAGCACATGCTGAAGCGCGTCGATATCTGCGGACCTGCGCATGCTCGTTCTCCACTCCTCGCGGTCACTGGGGTGTCCCGGCTCCGTGCGCGTCCAGGTACGCGTCGATGCGGTCGTGGTATTCCTCGAACAGGTCGGCCACGGTGCGGGCGATACCGGCCCGCCAGCCGATGGTGCAGTCGCCGATCAGGCCACGGCGGACGTCGTGGTCGAAGATGGCCGTTTCCCGGCTGTAATCGCCGCGGTCCAGCCGCACCGGCACTCCGGTGAGCGCGGACAGGTACTCCAGCAGATCGGTGATGCCGACCTCTTCGTCCCCGCCCCAGTTCACGACTCGCGCGGGCGCCCGCGCCACGTCCCACAGCAGCGGCACCTGACGGACGACGTCATCGGTGTGCAGCAGATTGCAGTAGTTCTGGCCCTCGCGGGGCACCGCGCAGGGCTGCCCCTTGCGCATCTGGTTGAAAAGGATCATGGGCACGCCGCCGTGGCCGTACGGGCCGTAGGCGATGTTGAGGCGGGCGATCACCGTCGGCAGCCCGAGTGTCTCGGCCAGACCGCGTGCCACCCCTTCGGCGGTGATCTTGGCGACGGGGTACGTCGGCAGCCATGGCGCGGCCCCGCCCAGCGGATCGCTCTCCCGGTAGCGATGTGTCCGATCGGCGCGGTTGTAGACCACCCCGGACGAGACGTACAGGAACGACTCGGCGGCGGAGCAGTGTGTCATCAGCCGTGCGGTGCCGACCGCGTTGACGCGCACGGTGTCCTCGAAGTCCTTGCCGTCGCCCCGGTGCACCGCCGAGTGCAGCACATGGGTGAAGTCGCGTGGCAGGCCCTCCAGGTCATCGGTGGCCATGTCCCAGGTGGCGGTGTGGGCGCCCACTTCCTCCAGTGTCTTGCGGGCGTGTGGGTCGCCGAACCGGCCCAGGCACCACACCTCGTTGTCGACGGCGAGCGCTTCGGCGACGGGCCTCGCGACCTGTCCGGTCCCACCGGTGATGAGTATCTTCTTGCCTTGCATGATCGGCGGCTCCTGGTGGTGTCAGCGATTGCCTTTGCCGGTCTCAGCCGAGCGCGCGGGTCAGTTCGTGCCGCAGGGTCGCCTGGAAGGTGTGCACATGCTGCGGGCTCATCAGGGTGTAGTGCTCCCCGTCGACCTCGATATAGGTGTTGGGGTCGCGGGTGAACTCGTCCCAGTGGCTGAGCTGGTGGTCCAGCCACTCCTCCTTGGTGCCGCGCAGCGGTGTGCAGTAGAAGACCTTCACCCGCCCGACCGAACCCGACGGTTCGTAGGTGCGGCCCAGGTGCACCATGCTCTGCGCGAGGTGCACCCAGTCGGCGAACCGCTCGAGGGTGAGGTCGAGTTCGGTCAGCCGCCGCTTCGGGGCGTGGTCGATCAGATGGGCCAGCTGATCGGCCTCGGGCAGTGGCCGGAGGGTGGCGGTCAGCCGCTCGATGTCGGTGGCGTCGATGAGTTCGAGGAAGAGCGCCAGGTTGATCGCACCGTCGGTGAAGGTGATCTCGTTCATGCGGCCGGAGATCCGCGGTGGCAGATTGAAGATGCCCACGAAGTCGACCTTGTCGCCGTCGGCTTCCAGCCGCTTGGCGATCTCGAATGCCACCGCCCCGCCGTAGGAGTACCCCGCGACGGCGTAGGGGCCGCTGGGCTGCGCCCGCCGGACGGCCTCGACGTAGGTGGACACCATGTCGTCGAACGACTCGAAGTGGGTTTCCCCCTGCCCGAATCCACGGGCCCGCAGCGCGTAGAACGGCCGCTCGCCGGTGAAGTACTTGGCGAGATTGACGAACACCAGCACCTCCCCCAGACCGGGGTGGACGCAGAAGAGCGGCGTCCCGTCCCCGGTGATCTGCAGCGGCACCAGCGGATCGTAGGCGGCGTCGCCGCCGGCGCCCTGCCCCGCGGTCAGGCGGCCGGCCAGCGCTCGTACGGTCGGGGCCTGGAGGAGCGTGGACATCGGCACGTCCTCGATGCCGAACGCGGCCTGGATCTCCAGCTTGAGCCGCAGCACGTCCAGCGAGGTACCGCCCAGGTCGAAGAAGCTGGCAGTGGCCGACACCGCCTTGGTGTCCAGGACTCGGGCGTAGATCTCGGCCAGTGCGGTCTCCACCTCGCCCTCCGGCGCCACATGGCCGCCGAGGAACCGGGTGCTGGTCTCGTCCGACCGGCGGGCCGCCTCGTCCAGGCTCCCGTTCTCGACGGCCGCGCGCAGCCGCGACCGCTGGATCTTGCCGAGGTTGCCACGAGGGATCGCGTCCTCGGCGACGGGGAGGATCAGCTGAGGGCGGAACCCCCAGTGCATCACCGTGGAGCTGCGGATCGCCACGATGGCCCGGTACACCGCGATCTCGTCGGCGGGGTCGCCCGCCGGGACGAACGCGATGGCGAGCTGTTCGGTGTCGGCCCCTTCGGGCCGTATCGGGAACGCGGCGACGTGGCCGCGCTTCACCCCGTCCAGCTCGTCCAGGACCGCCTCCAGGTCGTGGCTGTAGTAGTTGACACCGCTGACGATGATGGAGTCCTTGGTGCGGCCGACCAGCATCAACCGGCCGTCGGAGTCGAGGTGGCCCAGGTCTCCGGTGCGGAACCAGCCGTCGGCGGTGAAAGCCTGCTCGGTGGCCCGCTCATTGCCGAAGTAGCCGTCGGAGACCATCGGGCCGTGCAACTGCACCTCCCCCGGCTCGGCCGCGCCGGGCCGGTCGGTGGAGGCCAGCACCGTGCCGTCGTCGTCGGTGATGCGAATCCGCAAGCCCCGCACCGGGCGGCCCAACGGGGGGAACTCCGTCTCCAGGTCACGGGCGGCGAAGTCGCGGTTGAACACGCTGCCCGCGCAGGTCTCGGTCATCCCGAACGCGGGCACGATCACATCTCCGCGCAACCCGTAGGACGCGAGCGTGTCCAGGAACGCCCGTACGGTGGTGGTCACGGTGGCCTCACCGCCGGAGATGATGTGCCGCACCTGTGACAGGTCCACCTCCTGCCGCGACGGGGGCCGCCCGGCGAGTGCCTGGTTGATCTGCCCGAACAGGAAGTTGGGGGTGAACGTCACTCTCACCCGATGGGCCGTGAGCAGCCTGAGGAACTCCACGGGGTCCGCCAGCACGGTGGCCGGCACCGTCATGACCTGGGCGGCGCCGTTGAACATCGGCAGCAGATGCGCCTCTATCGCGGCGATGTGATCGACCGAGATCCAGTTCAACGAGGTGTCGTCGGGCCCGAGTTCCAGCGCTCCCGCCTTACCGGCCTGCGCCGCCAGCAGATTGGCGTGGGTGAGCCTGACCGCCTTGCTCGATCCGGTGGACCCGGAGGTGAGCATCAGCAGGACGAGATCGTCCGGCGCGGGCACATGGATCTGATCGGGCTCGGCCGCGGCATGGCTCAGCTCCTCGACCGTGACGGACCGCAGCCCGACCTCGGGCAGGTCGCCATGAGCCGTCTTGGACACGATCACCAACGGGTCGCCCAGCAGCGTGCGCAGATGCTCCAGCTGGGCGCGCCACCGCGAAGGGTCGGCCGGCGGTGCGACCGGGCACGGCACGGCACCGGTGAGTACGCATCCCCAGAAAGCGCGGAAGAAGATCTCCGGATCACTGGCCGCGATGAGCACTCGGTCGCCCGGGGCGGTGCCGCGCTCCCGCAGCCCTTGCGCGATCCGGCAAGCGCCCTCCCGCAACTCGGCGTAGGAGAGGAACGGGCCGCCGATGAACGCGATGCCCTGAGTCGTGTCGCGGGCCGCACGCTCGAGCAGCTGCGGGAGTGTCGAAGCATGACGTTGATCCGGCATGGGGGAAGTCCTCCGATCGGAAGGGACGGAAAACCATGGCGAGCAGGGCTGGGGGCGCGACGCCGCGCCGGAGAAGGGCACCAGGGCCGGGCTCTGGCATCGCCGTCGACGGTGGTGCGAATCGTGGGGGCGCGGCTGAACGCGGCTGGGGCGGGGGGAGCTTGGCGCCCGCGGCACGTGTGATCGAGGTGACGCGACTGTGTCGGCGCCGGGGTGTCCCGGGCTGGTGGCTCGGTCGGACCGGCCGTCAGATCAGGTGGATCCGACCTCGTTGAATCGCACGATGTCCTCGATCGTCTTCCGCAGTTTCAGCTCGTCCGGGTCGGAGACGATGGCCTGTCCCACGCGGCCATACGGCCCGACCGGCGCATCAGGCGATGAATCGTAGACGATCTCATCGAAAAGGAAGTTCCGCTCAAAGTCGCTCCGGGTTAAATTGCACCCGCTGGGGCGACGCAGAAGAATGTATCCATGGAGGCGCTCCGGCGTGCGCTGGTCGCCCAGGGCCCGAGTCGCCCCCTCCCCCAGCGCGAGACTGATTTCGACGTCAAAGAGATCGACGCCGTATGTCAGCTGATTGACCTGAGGTGACAGCGCCCCGGGGAGACGGATGGCGCACTCGCCGAAGGTCAACCCTTCTTCTGCCATGAACGCTTCCATATGGAATACACAGTCAGGCGCGTTCAGGCCGGTGAGCGCTTGCCTGGCGAGCGTCTCCATCTCATCGAACAAGACGGAATGCCGCCTCCGGTCCAGGACGTACGCGGACAGGACGCCGCCGTGTACGGCCCTGAGCGGTGAGGTGTGGTAGCTGCTCATGGACGACCATTGCAGGTCTCTCTTTTCCCAGACGCCGTCGAGATAGACCTCCGGAGCGTCCATGAAGGACTCGGCGACGATCTCGACATCCGACTGGCCAGTGAAGGGCGTCAGCGCCTGTGCGTACTCTTCCGGGGTGCGGACGATGTTCGTACGGAGAGCGCCGGCCCCGGTCGCCGGCTTGACGACGAAGACCTCTCCCAGATCGTCGGCGAGCTCCGAGAACGACGTGCCCATGGCCACATGACGGCAGCGCGCCCGCTTGACCTGGGGCGGCAGCATGCTCTTCTGAAGGTACTTGTCCCGGAAGTGGAGAGCCGTCCTGGAATCGGCGTTCCCGGGAAGGTTCAGCTGCTGCCGTAAGTAGGTTGCCCCGAATACGCCCATTTCATGGACGCTCAGCACCCCGGCCGCATCGTCAATGCCCGCGGACAGCACTGCTCGGAAAATTTCCTGGGCGTTCTCCATGTCGGCGACCCATGTGAATCTCCGACTCTTCGGCGGGCTCGCCGGCGACTGGACAATATAGTAAGGATCAATGCCGCGGCGCTGCAGTGCCTGATCGAGATCGCCTCTGTACCCGATAACAATCATCGTCGGCATTCTCGCCTCCCCGTTACGGCTAGCCAAAACTTGAAGAAGTCATTTGCCGTACTGCCGCCCGATGTGGATTCGGGTGGACCGGTGGACCGGTGATGTCTCGCGATGAGCTACTTCGAGGCCAGCACCGAGGCATCATTTCACAGGGATACGAAAATGTGATCCATTGAGGATGAGCTTGTGACACAAGTCACAAGCTGAGCAATGAGCACGAATGGAATTGCTCATTCCATTCGTGCTCATGGAGTGTATTCGCCATTCCGGTCATGCCTCGTATAGCACTACATGGAGAATATGGCGCGGTCCGCCGATCAGATCGCGGTGAAGCCGCCGTCCGCCGCGACCACGGCGCCCGTGATGAAGCTGGAGCGCGGCGAGGCAAGGAAGCAGAGCACCTCGGCGATCTCATCGGGCTGGGCCACCCGGCCGAGCGGCTGGGCGTCGGCGAAGGACGCCAGGTACGTACGGCTGTCGGGGCGGAACGTATCGAGGAAGTCCGTCTCGATGACACCCGCGGCCACGATGTTCGCCCGGATGCCCAGCGGCCCGCCTTCCACGGCAAGGACCTTCGTCAACTGGGCCAGGGCACCTTTGGAGGCGCTGTATGCGGCGCCCTCCGGCAGTGCGACAGTGCACGTGTAGGAACCCGTGCTCACGATGGCTCCACCACCGCGTTCCTTCATGGCGCGGAATGCCTCACGGGCGAAGAGGAAGGAGCCACGGGCATTGACCGCCAGCACGGTGTCCCAGTCCTCCGCTGTCGTCTCCGTGATCGGCTTGTTGAGGGTGCGCCCGGCGTTGTTGACCAGGATGTCCAGGCCGCCGAAGGCATCGACGGCTTCCCGTACCGCGCGGTGGGCGGTCGCCTCATCCGCGATGTCGCCGACCAGGGGGCGTACGCCCGGGAAGTCCACGGGCAGTTCCTTCACCTCGTGGCGCCGGTCGACGGCGACGATCCGCGCGCCGCGGCGGTGCAGAAGCCGGACGGTCTCCTTGCCGACGCCGCGTGCCGCCCCGGTGACCAGGGCGATCTTGCCCATGAACTCCCCGGAGTCGGCGGAATGAGTGGATGCCGTCATGGTGCCGTCCTTCTTCGGTGCCGCTGCGGAAAACGGCGGGGTTGTCCCGCGCCACCGAGTCTGGGCAGTGCCCCATCCATGGGCCAGGACGCCTGTTGCCTGGGTGCGACACACCCAGGCAACCGGTCGCGGCGTTTCGTAGCCTGGCGGCATGGGTGACAACGACCTGGGAGAATTCCTGCGAAGCCGCAGGTCAGGACTTCGGCCCGAAGAGGTCGGGATGGCGAGCCACGGCACCCGCCGGGTTCCCGGGCTGCGCCGTGAGGAGGTCGCGGTGCTGGCCGGTGTGAACGCCGACTACTACACCCGCCTGGAACAAGGCCGGGAGCGCCATCCTTCCGCGCAGGTGCTCGACGCGCTCAGCCGCGCGCTGCGCCTCGACGGCGACGCCCGGGATCATCTGTACCGGCTCGGCGGCACGGTGCCCGACGACCCCGCCGTCCGCGGGTCCGACCAGGTCAGCCCCGGGTTGCGGCAGCTGATGGACGGCTATCCGCACACGCCTGCCTTCGTGCTCAACCGGGCCCTGGACATCCTCGCCACCAACGCGCTGGCCGACGCCCTCTACTCGCCGTTCCATCCGGCGGACAACCTGGCCCGCATGGCGTTCGCGGACCCCGCGGGGCGCACCTTCTACCAGGACTGGGACCGGGCGGCCCAGGCCACCGTCGCGAATCTGCGCCAAGCGGCGGGCTACGAGCCGGACAACCCGCGCCTGCGCGGGCTCGTGGACACCCTCATCGAGGACAGCGCGGACTTCGCGCGCCTGTGGGACAGCCACACCGTACGTGGCAAGACCCAGGAGGCCAAGCGGTTTCTGCACCCCGACGTCGGCCCCCTCACGCTCAGCTACCAGGCGTTCGACGTACGGGAGGCCCCGGGCCGGCAACTCGTCATCTACCACGCGGAGCCCGGTAGCGGCAGCGCGGAGGCGCTGCGTCTGCTCGGCTCCATCCACGCGACCCGCACCCGGCCCTCCCCGCGCGGCGCGGACCGCGCCTGAATACATGGCTCGGGCGCAACGCCTGACAGCGGTGAAGGGCCAGTGGGTTCCGGCCCCTCACGGTCGGTCAGCCGGGGCACTCAGTCGCGTGCGAGCAGTTCGAGCGTGTCGATGACGCGGTTCGAGAAGCCCCACTCGTTGTCGTACCAGGCCACCACCTTGATGTGCTTGCCGTCGACGCGGGTGAGGGCGGCGTCGAAGATGGACGACGCCGGCCGGCGGGTGATGTCGCTGGAGACGAGCGGCTCGTCGGAGTAGTCGAGGATGCCCTTGAGCTTGCCGTCGGCGGCGGCGCGGTAGGCCGCGAGTACCTCGTCGCGGCTGACCTCCCGGGAGACCGCGGTGTTCAGCTCCACGATCGAGCCCACCGGCACCGGTACGCGGATCGAGTCGCCCGACAGCTTGCCGTCGAGGTTCGGCAGCACCAGGCCGATGGCCTTGGCGGCCCCGGTGGTGGTCGGCACGATGTTCACCCCGGCGGCGCGGGCGCGGCGCAGGTCGCGGTGGGGGCCGTCCTGGAGGTTCTGCTCCTGGGTGTAGGCGTGCACCGTGGTCATGAAGCCGTGCTCGATACCGGCCAGGTCATCCAGTACGGCTGCCAGCGGGGCCAGCGCGTTCGTGGTGCACGAGGCGTTCGAGACGATCACGTGCTGGGCGGGGTCGTAGGCATCGGTGTTCACGCCGTAGGCGAGCGTGACATCGGCACCGGCGGAGGGGGCGCTCACCAGCACGCGCCGGGCACCCGCGTCGAGGTGTGCGCGGGCGGCGTCTGCCGAGGTGAAGCGGCCCGTGGACTCGAGGACGATGCCGACGCCGAGTTCGGCCCACGGCAACTTGGCGGGCTCGCGCTCGGCGAGCACCTTGATCCGGCGGCCGTCGACGACGAGGTCGGTCCCGTCGACCTCGACGGAGCGGCCGAGTGGGCCGAGCGCGCTGTCGTACTTGAGCAGGTGGGCGAGGGACTCGGGCGCGGTGAGGTCGTTGACGGCGACGATTTCGAGGTCACTGTCGCGTTCGAGCAGGGCGCGGAGGGTGTTGCGTCCGATGCGGCCGAATCCATTGATGGCGATGCGGGTCATGGAGATTCCTTTCGTTCCGTCCCCATGTTCGGTATCCGGATCCCGGGCCGACAGCGACATGAACGCCACCACACGCAAGGATCTCGCCAAGGTCATCGCACCCTTCACCCGAACGGCGCTCGGAAGGGGTCTCAGGCCGAGAAGGTGTGGCGGTACTCCGTCGGGGAGGTGCCGAGAATGCGGTGGAAGTGCAGACGCAGATTCGCGCCGGTGCCGAGCCCGACCCGGTCGGCGATCTGCTCCACACTCAGATCGGTGCGTTCGAGCAGCTCACGTGCCAGGTCCACGCGCGCCCGGAGCACCCACTGCATCGGCGTGTAGCCGGTGTCCTCCACGAACCGCCGGGAGAAGGTGCGCGCCGACACCCGCGCGTTGCGGGCGAGCGCTTCGAGCGTCAGCGGCTCGGCGAGGTGCGCCAGGGCCCACTCCCGCGTGCTCGCGAACAGGTCGCCGAGCGGCTCGGGCACACTCCGCGGAACGTACTGCGCCTGTCCCCCGCTGCGATACGGCGCCGCCACCAGCCGTCTCGCCACATGGTTGGAGAGCCCGACGCCGTGGTCGCGCCGCACCAGGTGCAGACAGAGGTCGATGCCGGATGCCGCGCCCGCCGAGGTGAGCACGTCGCCCTCGTCCACGAACAGCACGTTCTCGTCCACCCGCACCAGCGGATGCCGCTCGGCGAGAGCCTTCGTGTAGTGCCAGTGGGTCGTCGCCCGCTTGCCGTCGAGGAGGCCCGTGGCCGCCAGCGCGAACGCCCCGGTGGAGATGGCCGCGAGCCGGGTGCCACGCTCGTGGGCGGCCATGAGCGCGTTGACGACCGCCGCCGGTGGTTCCGTGGTCGCCGGCTCCCGGTAGCCGGGGATGAAGATGGTGTCGGCGTGCTCGAACGCCTCGAGGCCCTCGGCCACGTGGTACGAGAGTCCTTCGCCACCGGTCACCGGTCCGGGCGCGGCGCCGCACACCCGGAGCTCGTAGGGCATGCTCGGCCGGTTGGAGAACACCTGCGCGGGGATGCCGACGTCGAGTGGCTTCGCACCGTCGAGCACGAGCACGACGACGTGGTGGTTCTTCCGGCTCATCGGGCTCCTTCGGCTTCCCGCGATCGAACGTGGCCCCGCGCGCACCCGTGACCTCGATGACGACTACCGCGAGCATCCTGCCACTGGTTGCCGGGCCGTCCGGCCACCCAGCACCCAGCTGAGGTCGTGTTCGGTGCGTTCCCGCGAGCGGGTGCTGAGCTGGTCGCTGATCCACATCTTGGTGGGCCGCGGCACTCGCGGATCGGCGACAAGTGCTTCCAGGTCCTGGCGCGTTGTCGCGTACGAGCGGCGGATCGCGCAGCTCACCAGCCCCAGGGCGTACCGCTCCGGAAAGACCACGCGATCGGCGTCGTCCTCCGGGCCGCGTTCCTTGAGGTGCTCCCACAGTCTCCGGTACACGGCCGGGGAACCGTGGTCGAAGATGCTGTCCATCGCGCCGCGGAGGGACTTGGCGAGGTGGTTCTCCGCAGCGCGGCCCTGTCGCGAGGTCACGGCCGCGCCGATGACACGGATCAGCAGCTCGGCGGCGGGTGCCGCGCCGTGCGCGGCGCTGAGCCGCCGTACCAGCCGGCCGAGCCCGCTGATCAGTCCGGCGTCGGTCGGTGGGGCGAAGGCCAGGTCGAGGGCCGTGGTGAGGGCCGTGGGGGTGAGTGGGCCGGACTCGCAGGCGGCGTGGAGCAGGGCCTTGCGGGCGGCGTTCCGGGTGGCGGCCGACGCGTCGTCGAGAAGGGGGATGTCTCCCGCGGCGTCGAACACCAGCTCCGAAAGGAAGGTGTGTGCCGTGGTGTACTGGGCCGGTTCGCGCGCCGCGATGGTTCCCACCAGCCCGAGGAAGGCCGCCCGGGTCTTCTGGTCGGAGAAGGTGCCGTACCGGGGCAGAAGTTCGGTCAGGCCGGGCGCGCGGAGGACGCCGGCGGACACGGAGCATTCCCAGAGCGTGAGTGCCTGGCGCTGCCGCTTTCCGCTGTTGCCCTCGGCGATCTCGTCCGCGATCAGCCCGGTGAGGGCCGGTGCCGATGCCCGTAGCGCGGCCAGCACCCGCTCATGGGCGAGGGGCGGCAATGGACCTGTTCCCTTCTTGGCCCGGCCGGTGGTGATGGCCTCCAGGAGCACGGTGTCGGCGTCCATGAGCGCCAGGTTCACCAGCAGGCCGATGTGGCGCTCGGTGTGCAGCCCGGCGTCCGTGACCGCCCGGTGCAGGGACTGGCGGACGAGGCTCCGGGCGGCGGCCGGGGCGGTCGTCGCCTGCTCGATCCTGCTCACCGCGGTGGGGTGACCGCCGAGCGCGGCCGGCAGGAGGAGCGTGGCCAGGCCGTCCCGGGACAGCCACAGCTCGGAGTCGGCCTCCCAGCCGGAGTGTTCCAGGACCTGCCGGACGCGGTGCGGGGGTACGTCCCGGTGGGCGAGGATGCGGCGGGCCACAAGCGCGAGCCGTTGCGAGGGCGTGACCGGCTGGTTCTCGGGGCAGGGCAGCGCCTTGAGCATGGCGGCGAGCCGGTGCACGAGGCGTTCCGCGGCGGCGCAGTCGGCGCTGAGCAGCAGGGGGAAGACCATCCGGTGCTGGAGTGCGTGCGGCGCTCCCGGCCCGGTCATCGCCACACAGCGGTCGAGGGTGGCCTCGATGGCCCAGTGGCCGTGCGGCAGAGTGGTCAGGATGGCTGTGGCGGCGATGAGTCCGGCGTTGCCCGCGGTGTCGTGGTCGTCCGCCTCAAGGAGCGCCACCGCGGCGTCGAGGCGGCGCGTCCAGGGGTGGGGTGCGGTGGCCTGACCGCCATCGGGGTTGTCGGGGCCGTCGGCGGGGAGTCGGTGGTCGCCAGGGAGTCCGTGGTCACCGGGGCGTCCCTGGTCCCCCGGGAGTCCGTGGTCATGGGTCCACGAGGCGGCCAGCACCCTGGCCAGGGCGGTTTGGAAGAGCTCGACGTCGTACGACTTCCGCGCGAAGCGCACACGCCGGAGTCGCTCTTGAACGGCGGTGGCCCACTCCGCCGAGCCCAGTGTTTCCCAGTGCCGGGCCCATAGGGTCATGACGCCGGACGCCAGCTCCGACAGCCCCCGGGTCAGGGCGAAGTCGAGCATCTCCATGAGGCCCGTCCGTGCTGACGCCACATCGACGTGTGCTGTCAGCACGAGCAGCCGAGGCAGGACGTCGAGGCCCGCGCCGACCGTACGGCGCCCGGTCAGTTCCCGTACGCAGCCCCAGTCGGCCAGGGCGGCGTGGACCGCGAGCGAGTTCTGGGCGGCCAGCCGTTCCAGCGCTTCGAGCACGGCCTCCCGCAGGCTGGGCTCCTGCCTCTCCCACAGCCCGTGGAGCTGCGGCAGGAGGGCGTCGACGTCCGTGTCGCGTACGGTCGGGGCCAGCACCGCGTACCGTCGGGCGACACCGTGCGGCGCCGTCGCGAGCAGGGGCTCGACCGGCACGCCCACGGCCGGGTTCCGGGCCGCGACGGCCACGGCGACGGTGTGAAGGATCATGGCGTCCTCGTGCGCCGCCATGCGGATCAGCGTGTCCCGTACCGGGCCGCGATACCGTTCGGACCCCGCGGCGAGCATGAGCAGCTGTTCCAGGATCGCCCCGACGAAGAAGTCACGGGGATGGGACCCGATCCACTCGCACAGCGACAGCAGCGCCCGCGCCCCGGTGAGATGCAGCAGGCCGCGCGCGGCCGCGTACTCGAACATGGTCTGGTGGAAGAAGTGGATGCCGTCCGAGGCTCCCCTGCCCAGCACGCCCCGGTCGATCAGCAGATCCAGGGACGACCGGACGCGGCCGGGTTCGTACGGCCACGCGGGGCGGGGGCCGCCGTGCGGCGAGGTGAGCCGCTCGACCAGGTCCTCGCGTGTCAGCTCGGTACGGCCGGCCGACATCAGCACGGCGGCGATCGCGCCGGTGATCGAGGAGAGATCCTCCGGCGCCGTGGTGCTCTGGTTGCCGCGATGGCGCCGGTCGGTGACGACCCGGTGGTCCCAGTAGCGGCGGTAGAGGCCGGTGGCGTCGATCTCGGCACTGGGGAACGCCCCGTCGTCACGGGCGAGTTCGAACAGCAGCCGCAGCTGGAGGGGGCTTCGGCACACCTCGCGCACCGGCAGTCCGCGGGCCACGGGCTCCATCAGCCTCCGCACCCGTGCCCCGTCGTCCCGGGGGACGGCGTCGGGGCAGTAGAGCGCGGCGTGGCCACGGATGGCATGGGGGATCTCGCCGTCGTCGTAGGGGCCGAGCGACATCCGGAGGAAGCCGGTGCGCAGCCGGTTCGCCTCCTCCGGCCGGGAGGTCAGCACCAGGCGGACACCGGCGGCGGCGAGGTCCTCGCACAGGTCGAGCAGCGTCATCTCGTGGTGGTCGTCGTGCAGCAGCAGATCGGCGGTGTCGAGGAGCACGACGGGTGTACGCCCTCGTGTCCGGGCGTGAGTGGCCCCGGACACGACGGTCGCGGGGGTCAGCATGGGCGTTGCGGAGGTGCCGCTCAGGGGGCGCAGCAGCCAGGCGGCGTTCACCAGGAAGACCTCGGCGTCCTCCAGAACGGTCAGGTCCCGGGCGAGGCCCCACAGCAGGCTGCTCTTGCCGTTTCCGGCGTCCCCGGTCACCAGGACCGCCTTCGGATCATCGTCGTCGTAGAGGGCCTCCACCACCCGGTCCTGGATGGCGCGCCGCACATACAGCCCGCCGCTGAGCTGCGGCGGGGAGCCGGTGCCGACGTCCGGCCGGGGGGAGTCCACGAGGTCCAGATCGTCGGAGAACCTCCGCGCCCAGCGGAGGAGTTGGCGGTGTGCGGCCGGTCCGGCGTCCGGTGGGGTTCCCGCATCCGGGGGCGCAGACGGGGGCAGAGCCGGGGCCGATGGCGGGGCCGTCAGGCCTTCCGAGAAGGGTGCCTCCGTCGGGTCCGTGGGCGTCACCGGCCCGGGTGCGGCGGCTGGGCCGCCGCCGGGAGGCAGTTCACGGAGGACGGAGAAGGCGAAGGCGGCCGCGTGGCGCGCCGCGCGGGACTGCCAGCCCTCGGCATCCGCGTCGTACTTCTTCCCATCGGCCCGGTCGCTGATCCCGCGGACGATCAGGGCGGGTAACGCGGCGTTGAGATGGGCGGCCTGCGCCACGCCCGCGCCCTCCATCTCGATGGCGGCGGCGTCCTGGTAGTTCCGGCGCAGTTGCCGTCTCAGGGACGAGTCCGCCGAGTTGAGGACGACCTCACCGGCGGCCACGGGCTTGAGGTGGACGGCCGGGCGGGCGGCGCCGGGCGGGCGTTCCCGGAGCAGCTCGATCCACGCACCGGACCTGCGGGCCATGCGGGCCAGCTGGTCGAGTTCCTGACGCACCGGCCAGACCCTCGGGCGGGAGTGGAACTCGCCGTCCTCGTCCTTGCCGCCGTGGTACGCGTACACATGCGTGGCCATGACGACGTCCCCGAGCTGGATATCACCCTTGAGGGCTCCCGCCACCCCGACGAATGCCACGGCGCGCGGGCCGAACATGGTGATCGCCCGCTCGGTCAGCACGGCCGCCCCCTGGTTGCCGTCGCCGAGCTCGGCAAGCGCCACCCGCCACGGCGTACCGTCGAGCCGACCGACCTCGAACAGGGTGCCCGCCGGGTGGAGTTGCGGCCGCGGATCGACCAGGTGCGCCCGGACCGCCTCGTACTCCACGTCCAGTGCGGTCAGCACGACGAGTGAGTCGCTGTGATGCCCGGTGCTCTCCACGTCTCCCCCCGGCCACGGTCGACCCTCGTGCGGCCCGCGGGCGAAATGCTACCGTCCGCGATCTCCTGGGGCTGGGACCAACGGGGGTACTGAACGCGCAACGGACGTACGAGCCGCCGTAACCATCGGTATCGCCGAG
Source organism: Streptomyces sp. MK37H (assembly GCF_018035285.1). Taxonomy (NCBI): domain Bacteria; kingdom Bacillati; phylum Actinomycetota; class Actinomycetes; order Kitasatosporales; family Streptomycetaceae; genus Streptomyces; species Streptomyces sp. MK37H. Next base: position 14,331 of record NZ_JAAAYH010000096.1, read on the forward strand.
CGGCGCCGGATGCTTGGATGCGCGGTATGGACCTCCCCCACACAAGCCCTTCCGCCCCGAGGCCGATGGCGGTACCTCCGTTCGACCCCGAGCTGAGCGTCGCACGGGAATCCTTGGGCAACGGGCCGAGAGAGCCGGTCACTCCGGGAAATCTCGCGACCCGGCAGGAGCGGGACGCCGCGGCCCGGCCCAGGCCGACGGCCGATGACCTCCGGGCCGATGGCCGTTTCGAGGTGGCGGAGCTGTCCGTCCCGGGGCTGCGGGACGGGCCCGATGTCACGCTGGTGAGCGTGCGGCCCGCCGGGCGCGCTGGGCCGCTGCCGCTGCTGTACTACATGCACGGCGGCGCGATGATCATGGGCAACGCATGGTCGGTGCTTCCGCGGATCCTTCGCGAGTGGGTCCTCCCGCTGGACATGGCCGTCATCTCGGTCGAGTACCGGCTGGCGCCGCGGACGCGGTACCCCGGACCGTTGGAGGACTGCTACGCGGGGCTCCTCTGGGCCGCCGGGCACGCGGCCGAACTGGGCGTCGACACGGACCGCGTCATCGTCGGCGGGAAGAGCGCCGGCGGCGGCCTCGCCGCGGCCCTCGCCCTGCTGATCCGTGACCGCGGCGGCCCCGGCATCCTCGGGCAGCTCCTGCTGTGCCCGATGCTCGACGACCGCGGACACACCTTCTCCAGCCACCAGATGTCGGGCCTCGGCATGTGGGACCTCATCTCCGGCGAGACCGCATGGAAGGCGCTGCTGGGTGACCGCTACGGCGCGGCGGACGTGCCACCCTACGCGGCGCCTGCCCGCGCCACGGACCTCTCGGGTCTTCCTCCGGCGTTCATCGACGTCGGATCGGCGGAGATGTTCCGCGACGAGGGCGTGGCGTACGCGAACGGGATCTGGCAGGCCGGCGGCCAGGCCGAACTGCACGTATGGCCCGGCGCGTACCACGGCTTCGACGGCATGGCACCACAGGCGGCCATCAGCAAGGACGCACGCCACGCCCGCACCCGCTGGCTGAGGCGCCTCCTCGCGCACTCCAGGAACACCAGTAACACCGAGCCGAAGCCCGCTGGATGAGCCGGGCGGGCCGGATTCCCGGCGCCCGGCCGACTGCCAGGACCGTCACGCGCCATCGCCGTCCAGCGTTGCCCCCACCCGGGCCTACGGCAGGTGAAGCGGTAAGGCCCGCCACGCGTACCCCCAGCACCGGCTTCAGGCAGCCTTCGACCGCCGCTCGGACGATGCGGTCGTCGGCCGGGAGCCCGATTCCCGCGCCCCGCCGGGGATCAACCGCAGATGACGCCGCTCACCTGCGTGTCGTGGGGCCGAGGACGACCCGGACAGCCAGTCCTCGACACGGTCCATGACCAGCAGTATCAAAACCAGCGTGGGCAGCACTGAAACCGCTACAACGATCACGACGAAGGGCCCCTTCCTCAGCAGGCGACCCCAGCCGGGTGCCCGCGGCAGCCCAGTGCGCCAACGGTGTTGTGTGGGGATGATGTGAAGGTCAAGCGCGGTCCCGACCGCACGGGCGAACCCGGACCCGGCCCCGAGGGGCAAATTCAGTGGACATCGCGTGCCCCAGCGGTAAAGGGTGACGGAATGAACCAGGAGGAGATCTGGGACGTCGACGCCGCGCAGCGCTATGACACGCCCGGCACGGGCATGTTCGCGCCCGAGATCCTGAGGCCGACCGTGGACCGCCTGGCCGAGCTCGCAGGCGGCGGAGCGGCGCTCGAGTTCGCCATCGGCACCGGTCGGGTGGCCATTCCGCTCGCCGGACGAGGGGTCCCCGTCACCGGTATCGAGCTGTCGCGTCCGATGGTCCAGCAACTGCGCAACAGGGCCGACGAAGCGACGATCCCGGTGATCGTGGGCGACATGGCGACGTCCGTGGCTCCCGGGGAGTTCACGCTCGTCTATCTCGTCTACAACACCATCTCCAACCTGCTCACCCAGGCCGAGCAGGTCGAGTGCTTCCGTAACGCCGCCCGCCACCTCAAGCCCGGTGGCAGGTTCGTGATCGAGCTCTGGGTGCCCGAGCTGCGCAAGCTCCCGCCGGGCCAGACGGCCACCGTCTGGCAAGCCGAGGCCGGATACATCGGGTTGGACACCTACGACGTACTGCGCCAGCACGTCGTCTCGCACCACTTCCGGTTCGACGACACCCGACAGGCCCGGCTGACCCGCAGCCCGCACCGTTACATCTGGCCCGCCGAACTCGATCTGATGGCCCAGCTGGCGGGATTCGAGCTGGAGAGCAGGCATGCGGACTGGTCCGGCGCCGAATTCACCGCCGAGTCGCGCTCCCACGTCTCCGTCTACCGAATCCCGCCGAACCGGTAGCCCCGGTCGCGTCGGGGCCACCTGAGGCGGGGCCGGGCATCGCCGGGGGCCGGACATTCCCCGGCAACGTCCGCGCCGGGTGGTTTACGGGCGAGGGGAGGCCAGCGCTCGCAGGCGAGGTTCTCCGACCATGGCCGGCATCTACCGGTCCGGATCGGCGGCTGCCTCGTGGCGCACGGCGCGGAAGAGTTCACGGCCGGTGTCGGTGAGGGCGATCAGGCTGGCCCGGCCGTCCTCGGGGTCGGGGGTGCGCTCGATCCAGCCGGAGGCGTCGAGCAGTTCGACCATGCGGGACGTGGTGGCTGGAGGGCCGTACGGAGCCGTTCGGCCAGCTCCGCCGACGACTCGGGAGCGGCGCCGGCTACGAGGGCGCCGGGCCGCTCGGGCCGAGCGTGTACCGGCCCGCCCAGGCGGCGAGCACGGTCGCCACGTACTGCGCGTCGGCCGGGTCGGTGAGCAGATGATCGGCTCCGTCGAGGGCTACGAAGGACTTGGGGTGGCGTGCGGTGTCGAAGATCCGTCGGGCGTTGTCCACGCCCACCAGCTCGTCCGACGGCGAGTGGAACACCAGTAGCGCCGCTTCGAGATGTGCGATGCGGTCGGCCTGCGGCTGGGCCCCGATGTCGTCGAGGAATTGCCGTTTGATGCGAAACGTGCGGCCCGCCAGGCAGACCCCGGCCTGGCCGTTCCGCTCTATCTCCGCCCGGCTCCTCCTCCCCAGCAGGCCCAGCACATGGCCGGGACTGAAGGGTGTGCCGATCATCACCACCGCTCGTACCTGGGGGATGCGGTGTCGCGCGGCGAGAACCGCCGCACCGCCGAGCGAGTGTCCGATGAGGAGGGTGGGGGCCTCGAAGCGGGCCCGCAGATAGTCGGCGGCGAGCACCAGGTCGTCGACGTTGGAGCTGAAGTGGGTGTTGCCGAAGTCTCCTCCGGAGCCGCCGAGGCCGGTGAAGTCGAAACGCATCACCGCGATGCCGAATTCGGTCAGCGCCCGTGCGATCCGGGAGGCCGCCACCTGGTCCTTGCCGCAGGTGAAGCAGTGCGCGAACAGGGCGTACGCGCGCGGCTCGCCCTCGGGCAGCTCCAGCCGCGCGGCGAGCGCCGCGCCCTGCGATCCCTCGAACTCGACCTTCTCGCTTCGCATCGGGCGCATCCTTCAGCTCTGTGTGGGTGTGTGGTGGCGCCGGTAGTGCCGGGCGACCCGCACGCGGGCGCTCGCCGGCGGAGTGCTGCCCGCTGCCGTCCGGGTACACCTCGCCCTGGCCTGCCAACGCGGCCCGCACGCCACCTGGCACCATAGCTGGCATGCCTGCTTACGTGATCTCTGAGGTCGAAGTACTGGACGAGGAACTGGCCGACACTTACCGGACGTTGGCGGAGGCTTCCATCCGTCGCTACGGCGGTCGCTATATCGTCCGCGGTGCCGCGCCCGAAGCCATGGAGGGTGCCTGGCCCGCTTCTCAGCGGGTGGTCGTCGTCGAGTTCCCGGATGCGGATCGGGCCAAGGAGTGGTATGCGTCTTCTGAGTATGCGGATGCGCTCAAGGTCCGGAAGACAGCCCTGGAACGGCGGCTTCTTCTGGTTGAGGGGGTGGCTGAGTAGACGCCATGGCCGCGCTGTCGGCCAGGACGAGGAGTGGATGCTCGTAGTCGGGCGGCAGCAGATCGAGCGCTTCCTCTGGGCGGGGACACCTCCGTGACGCGCCCACAGCCTCCACTGCCCCGGCCGCCACTCACGGCAGAGTGGAGGCATGAACGCAGACAACAGGGGCGCCTTGGCCCGGGGACGTGTGGCGACCAGGCTTCCGGCGCAGGATCTCGACCGGGCACGGCGTTTCTATTCCGAGCGGCTCGGTCTGGAACCGGTCGACGAGCGGCCCGGCGGGTTGCTGTATCGCTGCGGAGGCGTGGACTTCGTCCTCTTCCGCTCGACGGGAGCCTCGCCCGGCACATTCACTCAGATGGCCTGGGAAGTCGACGACATCGAGACGGCCGTGAGGGAACTCGAGCAACGCGGCGTGGTGTTCGAGGACGTCGATGTGGCCGGGTTCCGGACGAGGGATGGCATCGCCGAGATCGAGGGGAACTACCCCAGCAAGGGTGCGCGCGGCGAGCGCGGGGCCTGGTTCCGTGACAGCGAGGGGAACTTGCTGGGCGTCGGCCAACTGGTCTTCTGAGGGGAACGGCTGAGCAGCCGACTTCTCGTACGCCAACTCGGTCGCGCACGCGGATCGGGCGTTTATCGCTGACCCTTCTGCGCACCGCCGCCCTTTCGGCGCCGCATAGGAGGACCTGACGGGCCCGGCGGCCGGCACATCGCCGCGCCCGCCATCTCATCCCTGCAGCACACCTCCCTGCCGACCAGCCCCTTGAACAGCGCCCGCAGTACCTGGCCGACCGCATCGAGATCCAGGACCTGATGGTGCGGTACGGCCTCGGCCGAAACCTCCGGTCAGACAGGGTTCTTCGTCAACCGGCCCGAACGACGCCCGGAGGGGTGGCGCATCAGCCACCGCACCCTGGAGATCATCTGGATGGACGCCTTCCCGGCCACCTGACTCAGCCCGGCTCCCCTCCCGTCGGATCACCGCCCACCGCGTCGGCGCGGCATGAGAGGACCGTCCAGTACGGACTCGCGTATTCCTTCGCCAGGGGCTGTTCGGAGTGAGAAGCGGAGCCCTCACCGAGACGGAGGCGAGGGCTGCCCGCACGGCCCGGGACATCGCGCGGCCGCACGACATCTGACCCGGCGCGCACAGGATCACACGCCGCGCGCACAGGATCACACGCACAGGACCACCGGTCCCGTGTCATCCGCGGTACCCACTTATTTGTGGGTACTTGGCACCGACGCACGGCCGGGCGAATCTGGTGGTGGGCGGTCGGAGGGCCGCCGGATCGGATGACAGGGAGGTGGCATTGCATCAGGGTGCCGACTGGGCCTCGGCCAGCTTCTCCAGGCGACGGTGTCCCCAATCGGACAAGGGGGCCAACGCCTCGGAGAGGTCGCGGCCGAAGGCGGTGAGAGAGTACACGGTCTTCAGTGGCAGCACATCGTGGACTTCCCGGTGCACCAGCCCGTCCGTCTCCATCTCACGGAGCGCCTGAGTCAGAACCTTCTCGCTGAGCCCCGGCAGCCGCCGGCGTAGCTCACCGGGGCGATACGGGCCGGACTCCAGTGCCCAGAGCAGGGCGGTCTTCCACTTGCCGTCGATCACGGAGATCGCGGCGGTCACTCCGCAGACATTGGTGTCCTGAGCACGACTGCGTGTCATCTTCGCTCTATTTCCTTTGCGCTATGTACGTGTATATCCATATGAGGGTTGAGTCATGTCCATGTACTCCGAACAGTCTGCCGTCACCGTGCTCGGTCTGGGGCCGATGGGCCGTGCCCTGGCCGGTGCGTTCCTGGACGCCGGGCTGCGGATCACGGTCTGGAACCGGACGCCGGGCAGGGACCGGGAGCTGATCGAGCGGGGCGCGGTCGGCGCGGCCTCGGCGGAAGAGGCGGTCGCGGCAAGCGCGTTGACCGTGGTGTGTGTGGTGAACTACGACGCGTCGGATGCGATCCTGCGGCGGGACGCGGTCATCGATGCGCTCAAGGGACGCACTGTGGTGAACCTGAGTGCGGACACTCCGGACCGGGCCCGGGACACTGCGGACTGGGCGGCCGGCCACGGAATCCGATACCTCGACGGTGCGATCATGACGCCGACCACCACCATGGGAACGCCCGCCTCGGTGTTCATCCACAGCGGCCCGGCGGAGCTCTACCAGGAGCACCGGCCCGTGCTGGAGGCGCTGGCCGGTACCCATACCCACCTCGGCGAGGAGATCGGCCGGGCGGCGGCGTACGACATCGCGCTGCTCGACATCTTCTGGACGGCGATGGCCGGCTATGCGCACGCCCTGGCGGTGGCGCGGGCGGAGGGGATCAGCGCCCGGGAGTTGGCGCCCTTCGCCAAGGGCATCGGCGCGATCCTTCCGCCGCTCTTCGAAGAGACCGCGGAGGAGATGGACCGCGGCACCTTCTCCGGTGATGGCAACCCGATGACCTCGGGCGTATCGTCCATGGCCCATATCGTCCACACCTCAGAGTCGCACGGCATCGACGCGGGGGTGATGCGCGCGGCCGAGGGCATGACCCGCCGCGCCATCGGGCTGGGCCATGGCACGGACGGGTTCATTCGCGTGGCCGAGGTGCTGGGCCGCCGCTGACACTCGTCAGGTCGGGGATGCCCCCAAAAGGAGAGTTGACCGTGTGCGGAGTGACCGAGCCGGTCGTCGTCACGATCGGCAGCGTGGTCGGCGAAGGTGAGCGGATCACCGCCAACGGCACCGCCTCGGTCGACCGATACGCCTTTGGTGTCAAGAAGGCCAGGGGCATGGCGGCTCGCCGTCTCAAGATCACCTCGGATATCGTCGCCAGCCGCTGACCGCATCATTCCGGCTTACGGGCCAAGAAGCTGGCCACCGTCCTCTTGACTCCTTCGTCGGGTGCTTGTACCAGCCGTGCGGTGACGGCGAGCCCGGCCTGGTCCAGGAGTCCGGCGAGCCGATCCGGTGGCAGCAGATGGGATGCGTACGACACGGGATGGCCACCATACGCCCGCGTCGGACGCACCAGCTCGTCGTCCCCCACATAGCCGACCAGCAAGAGATGTCCGCCGGGCGCCAGGGCGCGATGGAACTCGGCGAACACCACGGGCAGCAGCTCCGGCGGGGTGTGGTGGGTGGAGTAGTAGGCCAGGATGCCACCGAGCTCGTCGTTCCCGATCTCGAGCGCGGTCATCGACCCCACGGCGAACCGCAGGTCCGGATATGCCTTTCGGGCCAGCTCGACCATCTTCGGCGACACGTCGATGCCGAATGCCGACACCCCCAGCCCGGCCAGGTGTGCCGTCACCTTGCCGGGCCCACACCCCAGGTCCGCCACCGGGCCACGCCGGGCCGTCCGTACGAGCTCGGCGAACGCGGCCAGCATCCCGCGCGACAGCGGATCCAACTCGGCGGGGTCCTCCACGCGTTCGGCGTAGCTGGTGGCGACGGTGTCGTAGGACTCCCGGACGGCGGCGAGATAGGAGAGCTCAGTCACATGGCGAATGTAGACGGGAGCACCGACAGAAGTCCGATCAGGCCGTCCGCCGGCGCCGGCCGCCACGCGCTGAGCAAGACCCGCTCGCCCTTCACCTGTTGGGCGATGCCATGCACACCCACGACACGAGCCATGCAGCTCCTTACAGGTCGATCTCGATGTAGTCGATGTCGGTGAACTCCACCAGCAGGCCCTGGGCCCGGCGGCCGCGGTCCTTGAAGTAGATCTCCTGCAGGCCCTCGGCGGCGATGTCACGGAGCTGCTGTTCGGCGGCGCCCTCTTCCTGGGCGTCGAAGAGGCGGGCGGCGTACTGCGGCGGCAGCGCCTGGGTGATGTGGCGCAGCCGGGCGTCGTCGGTGGTGCCGGGGGCGGCGGTGAAGCCGAAGCGGGCGCGGGTGTCGAGGACGATGCCGCCGGTGGTGGCGGCCTGCTTCTTGGCCCTGGCTCGCACCTGCGGCTGCCACCGCTTTCTCACCTCGCGTTCTATGCGGGTGGCGAGGGGCTTACGGGGCCGCTTGAGCTGGTCCCTGACGTATCGCTCGACGGTTCGCTGGGAGATGCCGAGCAGATCGGCCACCGCCCGGGTGCCCTTGAGCTGTTTGACCAGATACCGCATCTGCGCACCGGCCGACTTGGGGATGGGACGCGTGAAGGAGCCCTCCACCGCCTTGTCCAGGCTCTCCGCGAGCTTGCCCATCGTGGCCTCTACTCTCCGTTGTCCGGGGCGGTGACGTGGCCGTCCTTGATGTACCGGGCGAGGTTGAGGTCATCGCCGTGCTCCTCGCGCACGCCTTCGGCCCACAGAGTCGTCTGGGTGCCCTCGTGCTTGACCATCCCCGGACTCACCCCGATCCGGAAGCCGCCCGGCAGCGGTTTGCCGTCCTTGTGGGGCAGGAAGTCCAGCGGGCCGGGCCCGTCGGAGGGGTAGACGGCGCAGTCCGAGAGGACCGCCACCGGGTACTGGCCGGTGGCCGCCGCCGTCTTCAGCATCTTGCGGTGCATATTGATCCGCGCCTTGGAGATGACCGCCGCGCGGATGTCGGGCCGCCACGTCGGGCGCTGGAGCGCCGGCCAGGGCTGGCCCGGGCGCCAGCCACCGCCGCGGGGGCGTTCTCGCAGCTTGCCGATGCCGCCCTTGACGGTCGCCTTGATCGCGGAGAGGACGATGGCCATCCGCGGGTCGGCCTGCCGGTGGCAGTCCATCGCGGTCAGGAACTCCCCCGGCTCCATGCCGGCGGTGACCCCCAGGTCCGCCATCGTGGCGATATAGGCGTCCCGCAGCCGTGTGTACCAGGCGTCCAGATAGCGGCCGTGGTCCGGGCGGAGGTACGCCTCGATGGGGGCGACGCCGTAGCCGAGTTCGACGGCGTAGGCGACGGTCGGCGTGGCGTACCAGGCGGGTCCCGACGGCCGCTCCCCGGTCGGGGTGAAGGGGCTCGGCAGGCGCGGATCCAGTTCGACGTGGGAGAGGTCCACCAGCCATGAGCCGGGGATCTTCGGGTCGAACGGCGGTCGCTTGGCGTGCACGGGGGCGCCGAGGCCGAAGACCGTGCCGTTGGCGGCCGCGGCGAAGGCCATGTTGACGTCGATGCCCACCACATAGCGCTTGGCGCACTCGTCGTCGGTGAGCGGCCGCGCCCAGTCGTACGCCTCCTCCACCAGGACCTCTTCGGGGGTGCGCTGGTGGAAGCGTGGCAGGTGGGCCAGGAGCGGGTGGCCGTCCGGGGCTTCGGGCGGGGCGCACTGCACCGGCTGGGTGCCCAGCGAGCCGGGGTTGTGCTCGCTGTGCCGCCGGCCGCTGCCATCCGGCTCACCGGCGCGGGTGGGCGGGTGCAGAGCGGTCATCAGCTCCAGGCCGGTGACGGCGGTGGAGCCGCAGGGGGTCATGACGCGGTCGGCGTACGTGCCCAGTAGCTGCGCCAGATCGGCGGGCGGCAGTTGTGCGGCCTCGCCCCAGGAGCGGGCGTCGAGGGCGTCCCAGCCCAGGACGCACAACTGGACGCAGGCGCGCCGCGAGCCCTCGGCGGGGCGGTAGATCCGCGCCCACGGGCCGAGGCCGCGCCGGGTGAGCTGCCAGTCGGCCTTCTCCAGCTGCTTGAGGACCTTGTGGCCCTCGGACAGCCTTCCGGCCCGCCGCTCCTCGTCGGTCAGCCGGGCCGGGAGGCCGAAGCGCACCGCGGCGGCGTCGGTGAGCACCAGCACCGGGTCGGCGTCCCTGCCGTTGCGGTTCAGCCGTGGGGCGCCCAGCCGCGCCTCGGCCAGAGTCCACTCCACCAGAGCGGGGAGGGACTTGGCCGGGGTGTCCAGGATCAGACCGCCGGGGCAGTACGCCGCGACCTGGCCCTCCGCGAAGTCCACGACCGCCAGCGGGCCGTCGGCGAAGCGTGGGTCCACGGCGGGCGTGGCGGCCGTGGACTTGACCCCCACTGTCGTTGGCGCTGTCGCGGGTTGCCGCGCGTCCGGGCGCCGCGATGTGGCCGGGCGCGGTGAGCGGACCCGCTGCTGTGCCGGGGCCGTGGCGGGGCGCCGGGTCGTGTCCGGTGCGGCGGTCGCCCCGGGCTGGTGA
>NZ_JAAAYH010000097.1:0-24270 GCF_018035285.1 Streptomyces sp. MK37H
CGTTCAGCGGACGCCACAGCGAACTCGCCGGTATTCACGCCCTGCTGCCCGAGGGCGCCGGGATCGCCTCACCGGCCCCGCTGGTGATCAGCGCGATCGACGGGATGGCCGGGATCGGCAAGACCGCGCTGGCCGTGCACTGGGCGCACCGGATCGCCCACCGCTTTCCGGACGGACAGCTCTACGCCAATCTGCGCGGCTTCGATCCGACCGGTTCGACGATGTCGCCGAACGAGGCGCTGCGCGGATTCCTCCACGCGCTGGGGATTCCGCCGAGCCGGGTGCCCACGGGTCTGGACGCCAAGACCGCGCTGTACCGCAGTCTGCTGGCGGGGCGGCGGATGCTGGTCCTGCTGGACAATGTGGTGGACTCCCAGCACGTGCGGCCGCTGCTGCCCGGCTCCCCCGGCTGTCTGACCATCGTCACCAGCCGCAATCAGCTGCACGGTCTGATAGCGAGCGAGGGGGCCCGTCCTCTTACTCTGGGGCCGCTGTCCCCGGCCGAGTCCCATGAGGCACTCGTCCGGCGGCTGGGCACGGACCGGGTCGCCGCGGAGCCGCAGGCGGTGGCGACCATCATCCGGCTGTGCGGGCGGCTGCCGCTCGCGCTGGCGGTGGTGGCCGCCCGTGCCGCGACCCGTCCCTCCTTTCCCCTTTCTTCTGTCGCCGCGGAGTTGCGCGAGAGCCAGGGCAACCTCGACGCGTTCGCGGGCGCCGATCCGAGCACCGACGCGCGGAGTGTCTTCTCCTGGTCCTACCGGGCGCTGGAGCCGGAGGCCGCCCGGCTGTTCCGGCTGCTCGCCCTGCATCCCGGGCCCGAGGTCTCCACCGCGGCGGCCGCGAGCCTGGCCGGGCTGCCGCTCCGGGTCACCCGGGCCCTGCTGGCCGCGCTCACCCGCGCCCATCTACTGATGGAGCACGACCCGGGCCGCTACACCTTCCACGATCTGCTGCGGGCCTACGCCATGGAGCTGGTCCAGGACCATGAGGCGGAGGAGATCCGCCAGGACGCCCGGCACCGGATGTTCGACCACTATCTGCACACCGCGCGCACCGCCGCCACGCGGCTCGCCCCGCACCGGACCGAACCGCTGCCCATGTCCCCGGCCCGGCCCGACGCGGCGCCCGAGCACCTCGGCGGCCAGGAGCGCGCCGAGGCATGGCTCTCGGCCGAGCGCCGCGTACTGCTGTCGGTCGTCGAGCACGCACGGGATCACGGCTTCCCGACCCACGCCTGGCAGTTGGCCGTGACGCTGGAGCTCTTCCTGGACCGGCGCGGCCACTGGCAGGAGCAGACCGCCATCCAGCGCACCGCGCTGGGGGCGGCCCGGGCCCTGTCCGATCGGCTCGGCCAGGCGCACAGCCACCGCACCCTGGGCTTCGCCGAGGGACGGCTGGGCCGGTACGAGGAGGCGTACGGCCAGCTGGAGCGGGCGCTGGAGCTGTTCACGGAGCTCGGCGAGCGGGGCGGGCAGGCCCGCACCCTGCGCGCCCTGGCCTTCCTGGCCAACTGTCAGGGCCGCTACCAGGAGGCGCTGGACCACTACCGGCCCGCGCTCGGCCACTATGTCGCCCTGGACCACATCAGCGGACAGGCCAGCGTGCTCAACGAGATCGGCTGGACCCATATCCTGCTCGGTGAGTACGAACACGCCCTGGCCCGCTGCCGGAAGGCCGTCGAACTGCACCGGCTGATCGGCGACGCGGCCGGCGAGGCCGCCGCGCTGGACAGCCTGGGGTTCGCGTACCACCACCTCGGACGGTATGAGCAGGCCCTCATCTCCTACGGCCGGGCGCTCGCCATCTACCGCGAGATCAGCGACCGGTATCTGGAGGCCGACACCCTGCACCACCAGGGGGACACCCGGTTGGCCCAGGGCGATGTGGCCACCGCCCTCACCGACTGGCGGCGGGCCCTGGAAATTCTCCAGGAGCTGAACCACCCCGATGCCCGGGTCCTCGACGGCAAACTGGGGCAGTACCGGCAGTCGCCGCATCCGGCCTCGGCTCTGAGCGGATGACGGGGCCTGGTGGGCGTGGTCTTCCGTGCTGTCGCATCCACGGCGGGGCGCCTCCGGGTCGTCGGGACGGTGCGCGGCCGGGCCGCTCGGGCGCGGCCGTGCACCGGGTTCTCCCTGCCGTACGTACAGGCCCGGTGAGTTGCTCAACCGGTTGGGAAAAATCTTTGTGAGCACCCTCCGGAGGGCGGCCGCGCAGGGTACCAGCAGGTAATGATCTCTGTCCCGGCTTTATTCACTAGTGATGAGGTCTCCACGACCGAGCCACACGAGGTACTAGCGTCCGGTGTCACTCCGAACCAAGGAGGGCGCTGTGCCATCAGCAAACCTCACCAGATCCATCGCCTCCAGCCGTACCATCGGCACCGGGCTCATCATCGGGGCGCTCGCCGTCACCCTGGCGGCGATCCTCATTCCGGTGTCGTTGTTCGGTGAGAGCAGCGTGGCCCAGCCGCGCAATGGCGTCACGGACGACGGCGGTGGGACGGTCAGCACCCAGTACGGGCCGCTCACGGCCACTGACCGGGACTTTGTCCGCAAAGTCAGGCTCGCCGGAACGTGGGAGCTCCCCGCCGGACGTCTCGCCCAGGAGCGTGACAGCCGGGACGCAGTGAAGACCGCCGGTGAGCATCTCATCGAGGGACACACCGAACTCAACCGCCGGGCCGAGGAGGTCGGCCGGGCCCTCGGAATCCAGCTGCCCAGTCAGCCCAACGCACAGCAGCAGGGCTGGCTGAATGAGATGACCAACGCCGGCAGCAGCGCCGAGTTCGAGCGGGTGTTCGCAAACCGGTTGCGCGCCGCTCATGGCAAGGTGTTCAACCTTGTGGCGCAGGTGCGAGCCGAGAGCCGCAACTCCATGGTCAGATCTCTGGCCACCAGGGCCAATGCCATCGTTCTCGACCACATCACGGTCCTCGAGGACACCGGGCTTGTCGACTTCGACGCCCTCTAACGACTAAGTGAAGTGATCTCATGAGGCAACAGACCCACAAACGCGGGCGGTTCACGAACAAGACCGTCGCCATCGTCGCCGCGCTGGCGCTCGGCGGCGGCGGGGCCGCGATCATCGCCGCCAACGCGTCCGCCCACGGCGACAAGAGCGGCTCCGAACAGAACAACACCGTGGCCGCGAAGGCGGGGACGATCCAGTGCCCCGATGTGGGGCAGCAGCTGAGTGACGTGCCGTCGAAGGCCAGGCCCGAGGTCGACAAGAACCTGGCCGAGCTGGACAACCAGGTGGCCAAGGCGTACCAGCAGATGAACCAGCAGCAGGGTTCGAACGACGCCGTGCTCTCCAAGCTCAACGACGACCGCTCCCAGACGCTGAACAACATCGGCTCGGCCATGGGCGGCGACAACTCCCAGCTGCAGGGCATGGCCGACTGCAAGTGGCAGGAGGTCGCCAACCAGGCCGGCCAGGGCCAGGACGGTCAGCAGCAGGGTGGTGACCAGCAGGGCGACCAGCAGCAGGGCGGCGACCAGCAAGGCGGCGACCAGCAGGGCGGCGACCAGCAAGGCGGCGACCAGCAGGGCGGCGACCAGCAGGGCGGCGAGGGCGCCAACGAGGTGCCCGGCAACGCCGGCGGCCAGGCGGGCAACGGCCCCTCGCAGGACGACTTCGTCGACATCACCAAGGTGCAGCCGAACGTCCAGCAGCCGCCGGAGGCCCAGGAGAACGGCTCCACCGGCACCTTCTCCTCGGAGTGCGGAGTCGGCGACCCCGAGCTGCGCAACAGTGACAACGTCATCGTCGCGCCCGGTGTCGGCAACGGCGCCCACCACACCCACGACTACGTCGGCAACGACAAGAACGACGCCTTCGCCAACAACCAGACCTTCGAGCAGGGCGGCACCTCCTGCGAGAACCAGGACGACAAGTCGACCTACTACTGGCCCGTGGTCCGCGCCCAGGACGGCAAGGACGAGGCGGACGCCAACGAGCTCGGCGGCGGCCAGGAGGGCAACGTCGGCACGATCCTGACCCCCAAGAGCTCCAAGATCGAGTTCAAGGGCAACGCGCAGAGCAAGGTCACGGCCATGCCGAAGTTCCTGCGCATCATCACCGGTGACGCCAAGGCGTTCACCAACGGCGACAAGAACGCCAACGCCTCCTGGAGCTGCACCGGCTTCGAGGACCGGCAGCTGACCGACAAGTACCCGCTCTGCCCCGAGGGCAGCTCGGTCACCCGGACCTTCGACTTCCAGAGCTGCTGGGACGGCCAGAACATCGACAGCGCCAACCACCGTGACCACGTGGCCTTCGCCAACGAGGACGGCTCCTGCCCCAACGGCTTCAAGGCCATCCCCCAGCTGGTGAACACCATCACCTACGACGTGCCGGCCAACACCCCGTTCGCCGTGGACGGCTTCCCCGAGCAGTTGCACAAGCCCATCACGGACCATGACGACTTCATCAACGTGATGTCGGAGGACCTGATGAACGAGGCGGTGGACTGCATCAACAGCGGCAAGCAGTGCGGCTGATGGAACACACTCACCAGGCGCGCGTCGGCCGGAAGGCCGGCGCGCGCCGCGCTGTCACCGGGCACTTACACCAGGCCGCGGACGACGACGCGGCCACCGACCCTCCGGCGGCGGAGCATCCGGACACCGAGGGGTTCCCGGGACCGGAACATACCGACCGACCGGTCCGTCCCCCCTCGGACCAGGAGCTCACCCGGCAGTTGGTGGAGGGCTACCGGTCGGGCAGCAGCAGTCCGGCCGCGGCCGACCTGCTCTACCGCCGCCACCACCCGGCGACCCTTCGCTACGCCCGGACCTGCTGCCGTGACCCCCATGACGCCGAGGACCTGGCCTCCGAGGCGTTCTTCCGCACCTTCCAGGCCGTTCGCGCCGGGGGCGGTCCGCGGGGGCCCTGGCGGCCGTATCTGCTCACCGTGGTGCGCCATACGGCGATGGAGTGGAGCGCCGGGGAGCGCCGGGTGCTGCTCACCGCCGACTTCGAGTCCTGGCGGCAGCACGCGTCCACGGCCGACCCCCAGCAGCATCTGGTGGCCCGGGAGGACCGCCGGTTGCTCATCCGCAGCTTCCGGGGGCTCCCCGAGCGCTGGCAGACCGTGCTGTGGCTGACCCTCGTCGAGGAGGAGCCCCCGCACCGGGTGGCCATGGTCCTGGGCATCTCCCCCAGCGGGGTGACCTCGCTGGCCTTCCGGGCCCGGGAAGGGCTGCGGGAGTCGTATCTGCGGGCCCATCTGGAGTCGGCGCGCGACGACCGGTGCCGGCACTACAGCGGCCGGCTCGGCGCCTCGGTGCGCCGCGGCGGGGTGCACGGCCGGGCGCTCGCGCGCCATCTCGCCGAATGCGCCTTCTGCTCCCACGCGTACAGCGAACTCCTCGGCCTGAACGCCGCGATGCGCACGGCCCCGCGTACGGCGGCGCCCGCCGGGGCGAGGGGCTGAACCACCTCGCTCCGGCGATCCCGGCGGGCTCCCGGTGCCCCCGGGGGCACCGAAAACCGCCGACCGCGTGAGCGGCCGGCGGTTCGCCCTCTGCCGGCGGAGTCCTGGTCAGAGTCCGTTGACGCGCGCCTCCCTGGCGATGCCCAGCGGCCGGACGCCGGGGGGCGCGCCGGTACGGGTCCGGCGGCTCACCCGGGACGCGTGGCGCCGTATCCGATCCATCTGCGCCATCAGCCTGCGGCCGCGCAGCGCCATCTCCAGCTCGAAGCGTATTCGGGGGTCCCGGAGGCCGGGCCCGAAGAGCTTCTCGATCTGGCGCAGCCGGTATCGCACGGTCTGCGGATGCACCTTGAGGGCCTTGGCCGCCTCGGGCGCGCCACCGCCCTCCAGCCAGGCCAGCAGCGTCATCTGCAGGCGCTCGCTCTGCCGGGGGGTCAGCCCGACCAGCGGCTTGAGCCACCGGGCGGCCAGCGCCCGGACCAGCGACTCGTCCTGCAGGAGCAGCAGCATCGACAGATGGTCGTCGACGAAGAGCACCCGGGCCTCGGGGCCGGAGCGGGCGGGCGTCAGGGTCAGCAGGCGCCGGGCCCAACGCACCGAGGAGGCCGCGTCGTTGAGCGGCACCACATGGCCCACGGCCGCGGTACGGCCGCGCAGCGCGGTCTCCAGCGCCGCCCGGGTGCCGGGCTCGGCCGGGGTGGGTTCCCGCTCCGGCTCCTTCTCGCCCTCCTGGGCGGCGGCGGTGCCGGGGTCCGCGGTGGGTCCGGGGTCCGCGTCCGGGTCGGGGATCAGCAGGCACAGCTCGTCGCCGACCGCGCCGATGAGGGTGTCTCCCAGCACGGCGGCCAGCTGCGGGGCCTCGCCCGGGGTGGGCAGGGCGATGGCCTGCACCGTCTCGGGAAGCGGCCAGCGGGCGGCCCGGGAGAGCTCCACCAGGGTGCGCTCGGAGACCGCCACCTCGCCGATGAGGGCCTCGAACAGATCGCGCCGGGCCCGCTCGGGCGGCACCTCGGCCAGCGCCTCCTCACCGGAGGCGGCGGCCTGCTCGCCCGCGCCGTCCTCACCCGCCTTGCGGTGGCCGAGTGCGGTCAGGAGAGCCTGCTCGACTCCCCATCGGACCTTGTCTCGCTCAGAGTCCTCCAGGAGTTCGGCGAATCCCGGAATTCTGTGCCGAAGGTTCTCAACCACCTCGTCGGCCAGGGACGGGAGTTCATTGCGCAGCACGCGGGTCCACTCGCCACGGGGGCGGGACCAGATGCGGTTCACGAGTTCGCCCATCATTACCTCGTTCTTGCCGGGGGGAGACCTGGCCGTTGGGGGGTCGGTCAGGTCCGTGGAGGTTGCCTCCGTCACCGGTTCGTCCAGTACCGGTCAGGGAGTCGAGGGTCCTCCGCTACGTCATAGAGGACCCCGCCCCCTCCCGGTCCCGGCACTTTGCCGGTTCTTTGCCATTGAGACGACAGTGGATCAGCCGGGGACGGTGTGGGCACGGTTCGTCCACTAGAAGTTGTCACGTTACGACAAATCTTATGGAGATCAGGTGTACTTCCGAGAAGCTGCTGCCCCCAAGACGACTTTGACGTATCTCGTCACCCGCGCGAATCCGCGCGATCGGGAGGCTCCAATGTCCATGTCCCAAACGCCGCTCCCCTCCTCGCAGGGGCGTCACGGGGGACGCCGAGCTCGTGGCGGACGACGAGCCGCTCGCCGGACCCAGCAGCGTGATCCGTCCGGGCTGGGATGGCCACGCCATATCCGGATCTATGCCATCGTCGGCTCCATCGCACTGTCGTTGTACGTGACATGGAGTGCCGGCGCGTTCTCGAAGATGTTCGTGTTCCTCGACTTCGGCGCGGGTGTGCTCGCGCTGGTCTGTCTCACCTCGGCGGTGCTGTGGGGGCTCGCCGCGACCGATCAGATGATCCTGAACACCAAACAGCGACTGCTGGCCCAGGCTATCCACCGGGCGGCCGCGGTAGCCGGACTGCTCTTCCTGGCCGTTCACATCTGGGTCAAGGTCACGGAGAGCCACACCAACACCGCGGCCATCGCGATACCGTTCGCTGACGCAAATCAGCCGGTGCTGATCGGGCTCGGCACCATCGCCGGCTATCTGTTCGTGATCGCCGCGGTGACCGGTGCGGCCCGCAGCTCGTTCGCCTCCAGGGGCAACTCCCGCTGGCGCTACCGCTGGTGGCGGGCGCTGCATGTGGGCGCCTACCCCGCGTGGTGTGCCGCGCTGATCCACGGTCTGAAGGCGGGACGCGCCGCCAAGACCTGGGCGACCTACGGCTACATCGCGGCGCTCGCCGGTGTGGCCATCGCGCTGTGGCTGCGGCTGGTCCAGCGGCGGCGCCAGGACATCGACCGGGCGGACGGCATCGAGGTCAGGAACCCTCCGGCCCGCAGCATGCAGGAGGGCCGGACCCGGCGGTCCGATCCCACCGTGCCGCGCCCCCGTTCGGCCGAGTCCGGACGGCGTGACAGTCAGCCGCTCGGCGCCTCTCGCGGGTGGGACCGGTGATCACGACGAAACCCAGGCTGGCCTGTGTCGATCCGCCCCGGCTGCTGGCCGGGCTCGACGAGGTGTACCGGCTCGACCGCGTCGGCCATCTGACCGTCCATGGCACCATGCCCGCCCTTCGGGCGGACGAACTCGTGGCGCTCGCGGAGAACATCGATCTGCGCGGGCGCGGCGGCGCCGGATTCCCCTTCGCCAAGAAGGTCCAGGCGGTCGTGGAGTCGGCCGGCCGGCGCGAGGGCCGCTGCACCGTGGTGGTCAACGGCAGCGAGGGCGAGCCCAGTTGCCTCAAGGACACCGCACTGCTGCTGCACACCCCGCATCTGGTGATCGACGGCGCCGTGCTGGCCGCCGAGGCGCTCGGCGCCGAGGAAGTGGCCATCGCGGTGCACCGCCAGGATGTCGAGGAGTCCGTGGCCGCCGCGATCGCCGAGCGCGGCCCCAGTGGCGTCCCGGTGGGGGTGAGCCGCACCCCGGACCGGTTCGTGGCCGGCGAGGGCGGAGCGGTCATCAACGGCATCAGCGGCGCCCCGGCCATTCCCAACGGCCGGAAGATCCGGACCAGCGACAGCGGGCTCAGCGGGCTGCCCACCCTGCTGTCCAACACCGAGACCTTCGCCCAGCTCGCGGTGGCCGCGCGGATGGGCGCCCTGCCGTACCGCTCGGTGGGGCTGCCCACCGAGCCGGGCACCACGCTGCTGACGGTCGGTGGCAAGTACGTGATGGAGACGCCCACCGGGGTGCCGCTGACCTACGTCCTGGAGCTGTGCGGTCTCACCCCCGGTCAGGCGGTGCTGGTGGGCGGCTACCACGGCAAGTGGCTGGACCCCAAGAGCATCAACGCCGCCACCATCTCCCGGGAGTCCATGAAGAAGTACGGCGCCCGGCTGGGCGCCGGTGCGGTGCTGCCCATCCCCGAGAACACCTGCCCGCTCGGCGAGACCGCGCGGATCGCGCGCTGGCTGGCCGCCGAGACGGCCGGTCAGTGCGGGCCCTGCTTCATCGGGCTGCCCGCGCTCGCGGACGCCATCGGCCAGGTGGAGCGCGGCGGTGGCCAGTCCTCGATCGACAATGTGCGCGCCTACGTCAACTCGGTGAAGAAGCGCGGGGCCTGCAGCCATCCCGATGGCACCGCCGGTTTCGTGACCACCGCGCTGGACGCGTTCCCCGAGGAGTTCGAGGCGCATGCGCTCGGCGCCGGCTGCGGACGGCCCACGATGGGGGTGCTGCCGCTGCCGGAGGACGCGCTGCCGCTCGCCCTGCCGCCCGCCCCGCTGAACCCCGCGGCACGTGACGAGCGCCGCCAGCGGGGGCCGATGGAGAAGCTCCTGGTGGACTGGTCGCTGTGCCAGGGCCATGGGCTGTGCGCGGACATCCTGCCGCCCGAGGTGCTGACGCTCGGGATCGACGGCTATCCGGCCTCGGCCAACATGGAAGTGCCCCGGCATCTGCGGGCGCAGGCGGTCCGGGCGGTCCGCCGCTGCCCCGCCCTGGCGCTGCGCATCGAGGAGTAGCGAGGGGACGATCAGCCGCACCACCGACACCGCGACGGCCGTGAGAAACGGCCGTCGACTGCTGTGCGCTCAGCGATCCGGCGAATTTTGCGTCCGGTGACAAATTCGCAAGCCGCTGAACGCCGGTCCGCACGGGCTCCGTATGGACATGACGTCGGCGCAATCACCGCCGGACCGATCGAGATTGCAGAGGAATGGTCATGGAGAAGCGGCGTCACATCGCATTCGCCGGGGTGTCGGTAGCGATGGTTCTGCTGACGGCGGCTTGCGGCAGCAGCAAGGACAACAGCGCGGGCAGCGCCAATGTGCAGCCGGCGGGTGGCAGCCAGACCGTGGGTGCGGGGGCCTCCGCGTCGGCGGGCGCGGGGGCCGCGGCCGGTGCCGGCAGTGGCTACGAGGCGGGCGGTGACACCGGTGCCGGCGCGGGCGGCGAGGCCGAGCGCACCGGTCCGGCGAAGCAGCTGGCGGTCAAGGAGGACGCCAAGCTGGGCAAGTTCGTCACCGACAGCAAGGGCTGGACGCTCTACCGGTTCGACGAGGACACCCCCAAGCCGGCCAAGTCCAACTGCAACGACGACTGCGCCACCAAGTGGCCCGCGGTGCCCGCGGACGACGCCGCGGCCACCACCGGTATCGAATCCAGCAAGCTGGGCTCGGTCACCCGCGCCGACGGCACCAAGCAGCTGACGCTGGCGGGCTGGCCGGTCTACCGCTTCGCGGGCGACAACAAGCCCGGTGACACCAAGGGCCAGGGCGTGGGCGGCACCTGGAACGCGCTGGCGCCCGACGGCAAGCCGGCCGGCAAGACCGCGGCCGCGGACGCCAGCCTCCAGCTGATGGTCAACAACAACGCCCAGCTGGGCAAGATCATCGTGGACGGCAAGGGCATGACCGTCTACCGGTTCAACAAGGACAGCGCCTGGCCGATGAAGACCGGCTGCCTCGGCGCCTGCCTGGACACCTGGAAGCCCGTCAAGGCCGTGGACACCACCAAGGTCGCCGGGCTCGAC
Organism: Streptomyces sp. MK37H; assembly: GCF_018035285.1. Lineage (NCBI taxonomy): Bacteria > Bacillati > Actinomycetota > Actinomycetes > Kitasatosporales > Streptomycetaceae > Streptomyces > Streptomyces sp. MK37H. The sequence continues at coordinate 10,486 of NZ_JAAAYH010000097.1, forward strand.
GCGGCGAAGGTCACCTCCTTCAAGCGCCCCGACGGCACCAAGCAGGCGGCGTTCGACTGCTGGCTGCTGTACACCTTCACCGGGGACAAGAAGCCCGGTGACATCAACGGCCAGGGCGTGAAGGGCACCTGGTTCGCGGTCACCGACAAGGGCAAGAAGGCGGGCCAGTAAGGGAGACAACCACTACTTCTGGTCCACCGCGGCGGGTGGCCCGAGGCATCAGAGCCCGGGCCGCCCCGCCGGAGTTTCTACGGGAGGTTGTTGTGTCACTCGCTCTCCGTGCCACCGCGGTCGGCGCGGCCCTGCTGTTTCTGGCCGGCTGCGGTGGAGGCGATCGGACACATGGCGCCGGCCACGAGCAGAAGAAGGTGTCCCCCGCCACCAAGGAGTTCGCCAAGCCCGGGAAGCCCGCGCCGCTGACGAAGATCGCCGACGCCATCGGGTGCGAGGCCACGATCATCACCGAGGCGGAGGAGCTGCGTCAGGGCTCCTGCGGGTCCGGTCAGAAGCGGTTCACGATGGTCACCTTCGCCACCGACAAGGGCCAGCACGACTGGCTGACCACGTCGAAGGACTACGGGGGCATGTACCTGGTCGGCAAGCGCTGGTCGGTCACCGGCCTGTCCATGGGCTCACTGGAGCCCCTGCGCGAGAAGATCGGCGGATCCCTCGAGAAGGGGATGTCCATGTCCCACGGCGGGTCCCATGGCGGGGCCAAGACGGGGGACGGCATGGACGGGATGGACGGCATGGAGGGCATGGACGGCTCGGCGGGCGCCGCGGGTCACGACGGTAAGAAGTGACCCGCGGCGCCCGCCGACCAGGCGGTGAGCGTGGCTCAGCCTCTCAGGCCGCCCGGGAGTCCGCCCACTTGACCAGGTCCGGGTCGGCGAGGGTGGAGACCCACACATCGACCGGCGGGGGCTCGTCCACCGGCTTGCGCGGGCCCACACCGAGTACCCTCAGCCCGGCGCGCGAGGCGGACAGAAACCCGCAGTGGGAGTCCTCCACCGCGAGGGCGTCCTCGGGAGCCGCCCCGCACAGCCGGGCGGCCTCCAGATAGACGTCGGGATACGGTTTGGGCCGTACGTCCCCCTCGGGGACCAGCACATGGCCGAAGTACCGCAGCAGCCCGGCCTTGGCGAGCCCGTCCTCGACGACGTCCCGCGGGCAGTTGCTGGCCACGGCCAGCGGTGCGAAGGTGGCCGCCTTCGCGACCAGTTGGGGCGCCCCCGGCATGGTGACCGGGTCGTCGGCCACCAGTCGGCGGAAGGCGTCCAGGAGTTGTTCGGTCATTTCGTCGGCGAGTTCGGGTCGACCGGCGAATTCGGCCAGCATGCGGCCGCATTCGGTGTAGTGGAGCCCCTTCGTGCGCCGTGCGAACTCCTCGTCGGGGGCGGTTCCATGGCTTCTGAGGACCACTTCGCGCGCCTCCTCCCAGTGTCGTTCGGAATCCATCAGGGTGCCGTCACAGTCGAAGACGATGGCGGCTGGGGTCCATCCGAGAAACTTTTCGGCTGTCATCTGTCTGCCGTTCCATGGGAGGTGGAGGAATCGGCGCAGGGGATGCCTGTACCTGCGGGGGCCGCGCGGTGGAAATGGTCCTGGCGGCTCGTGAGGGCGCTGTGCGCCGACCGCTGTTGTCGTACAGGCCGTGGGATTCGCCTGCCCGAAACATAACGATCACTACGTTAGTTTGATGACCCGCAGTAAGCAAGAGGCTACTGAGTGTCGGCGTTTTGTTCGTCGTTCAGCCTGTTCGTCGTCATATTGTTCGTCGCACGGAGTGTTCGTCGCTCAGGGGTACTGGAGCACGCCGACCGCCGTGCAGATACCGGCCTGGCGCAGCCGGAAGACACACGTCCGGCCGTGGGAGGTGCACTCGACCACGGCCGGCGGATACGACTCGGTGAAGCGGATCGCCTTCATCCGGCAGGCGACGGGCCGGGTCAGCGCCCCGCCGGTGGCCAGCGCCGCCGCCTGCCGGGCGCCCTCCAGCAGCACCAGGCCCGGCATATGGTCGCTCCAGTGGTCGAAGAAGAACGGATGGCGGGGGTCGGCGGGGTCGAGGTAGACCACTCCCCCGTCCCGCACCACCAGGACGTCCCGGGCCGCCGGAACGGCCAGTTGCGCGGGTGAGGGCCGTACGGCGGCACGCAACCTACGGCGCGCGGTGTGCCCGTGGACGGCGGCCCGGGTCTCCGCGTAGGTCGTGCCGTCGAGGAAGCGCGCGGTACCCCCGGCCCATGCGAAGAGCTTGCCGCCCGCCGACAGGACGACATCCAGCCGCATCCCGGTGACGAAGCGTCCGCAGGGGCTGGTGCGGATGTCGGTGACGGCGGCCCGGCAGGTGATGTCGGAGGCCCCGTACGGCGCCCGGGGCTCGGTCTCGGGGTCCAGCCGGTAGGAGATGTCCCGGATCAGGAAGTGCGCCCCCGCGGGCACCGCGTAGTACCGCGTGGGGATGTAGATCCCCAGCTCGCGCAGGGTTTCCGCGATCATCAGCGGATGATGGCGGCCGTCTCCGCCGTGCGGGAAGGTGGGGTGGGACCTCGGCCACTGGGCCGCGGCCTCGAACCGGTTGTCACCGTGCGTACGCACATCGGTGAGCAGCACCTCGGCCACCGAGACCCGGTGCACCGCCTCCCGCGCCACCGTGCGGGACCAGCTGAGCGGCCGCCCGGCGGGACCGGACGGCTCCGAAAGGCCATGAGCCTCACGAACGATCACCATAAAATACTAATAATGTTTGACCTGTCTCGCCTCATCACCATCTCAGGCCGAAAGTCCGCTAAGTTCTCCCCGTCACATCCGACGGGGAAGGACGGCGAACACGTGCAAGAACGGGCCGAGCAAACACGCCGATCCCTTCTGGAGGCCGCAGCGTTCCTTTTCGACCAACGGGGATACGCGGGAACGAGCATCAGCGACATCACCTCCCGGTCCGGCCACACCAGCGGCGCCATCTATTTCCATTACACGAGCAAGGAAAGGCTCGCCCTCGCCGTGGTGGAGGAGCACTTCGCCACCTGGCCCCCGCTGATCGAGCGCTTCGCCGCCCTCGACACCCCGCCCCTGGAGCAACTCGTCCGGCTCAGCTTCGCGGTGGCCCGCGCCTTCCGCGATGACATCGTGGTGCGGGCCGGAGCCCGGCTGTGGGCCGAGCGCACCCTGATCGAGGCACCCATGCCACCGCCCTTCGTGGGGTGGATCGACGCGGTGGGGCAGATGATGGAGAAGGCGCGCGCCGAGGGCGATCTGGCCACGCATGTCGATCCGCTGCCCGCCGCCCGGACCGTCGTGTGCGCCTTCTTCGGGCTGCACACCGTCTCCGAGGCGCTCGACGGGCGGCGGCTGGTCGAGGACCGGCTGGCCGATCTGTGGACCCTGCTGCTGCCCTCGCTCCAGGCCCGGCCCGGGGACACATCGGGCCTGCTGGCGCTCGCCCGCGGCGACGCCGCGCCGCCGTCAGAGTGAGGCGCCCGCGCACATCACCAGCGTCTGGCCGGTGACCGCGCCGCCCTCCGGGCCCAGCAGGAACGACGTCAGCCCCGCCACCTCCTCCGGACGGACCAGCCGCCCCAGCGGTGGCATCACCGGCGGGGTGCGGCTACGGCCGGGGTCCCGCAGCATGGGGGTGTCCGTCGGCCCCGGCGCCACCACGTTCACCGTCACCGCCCTCGGCGCCAGCTCGGCCGCCCAGGACCGGGCCAGGGCGGGCAGCGCCGCCTTGGTGGCGGCGTACTGGCTCTTGCCGGGGACGCCCGTCATCGTCCGGCTGCCCACCAGCACTACCCGGCCGCCGTCCACGACCCGGTCCACCAGCGTGTCCACCAGGACGCCCGCCGCCTGCACATGGATCCGCCACATGAGGGATCCGTCCTCGGGGTCGAGCTCCCCCAGCCGCGCCGAGCGCTGAACGCCCGCCGCGTGCACGATCGCGTCCACCCCGGACACCGGGGCGAGCGCCTCGGGGAGGCCCTCCGGCCGGGACAGATCGCCCGGAATCCAGTGCAGCCGCGTAACCGTGTGCGCGGGGGCCGTACGGCTGATCCCGGTGATCCGCCACCCCTCGTCCAGCAGCCGGTCGGCGATCGCGGCGCCGATACCGGAGCTGACACCGGTGACCACGGCATGGCGGGGCTCAGCCATCGGCCGCCCAATCCGGTGCGACGCGGACGTACTTGATGGCCTGACGGTGGTAGGTGTACGCGATGTGCAGCGTGCCGTCGGAGCCCTGCCGGATGGTGGGGTAGGACAGCTCGCGGTTGAGCCGGTCGCGTGAGTTGTTGGTCAGACAGTGGCCGTCACCGGTGTCCAGATCGCGCCGTACGGGCCAGGTCAGGCCGCTGTCGGAGGACAGCGCGAGGGTCATCGGGGCGCGGGGCGCGCCCCAGAAGGCGCCGGGCGCGGAGCCCTCCGGCGTGGCGGCCAACGGGGCCGGGGGCCGACTGGTCCCGCCCTCATCGTCGATCTCGTCGTAGAGGGACACCCGGCGGGCCGTGGCGTCCGCGCGGCTGCTGTGGTTGTAGACCAGCGCGAGCCGCCCGTCGGCGAGCGGGACGTACTGCACGGAGGAGTTGTTGTTGGGCAGTTCGGTACGGACCGGCTCGCTCCAGGTCTCCCCGCCGTCGGTGCTGTGCGAGCGGTACACCGCGTCCGCCCAGCGGCTGCGGAAGAGGGCCAGCAGGGTGGTGTCCGGCAGTTGGTGCACATTCATGTGCACACAGCCGGTCGAACCCGGCACCGGCCGCTCGCGCCAGGTACGCCCCTGGTCGTCGCTGATCATCACCGCACTGGTGTCGCGGTCGCCGACCCATTTGACGCCCGGGGTAGCCACACAGTGGAACACCGGCAGCAGCCACCGCCCGGAGTCCAGAACGGCCACCGGCTGACGGATGAACACCCCGCCCGCCTCGGTGGCCGGGAACAGCGTACGCGGCGCGCCCCAGGTGGCGCCCGCGTCGGCGGACACCCGCAGCCGGACCTCGGCGGTGTCCTGGTCACCCGCCCGCTGGGCGGTGTACAGCAACCACAGCTCCCCGGCGGGGGCCGGGAACAGCAGCGGGTTCTGCTCCGAGCGGGTGTCATCGTCCGAGAGCCGGACCGGCTCCGTCCAGGTGTCGGCCCCCGGGGCGAGCCGGGAGAACCACACCGAGATGTCCGGCACGCCTTCCTGCGTACCCCCGAACCACACACACCCGAGGTCCCCTCCGGGCAACACGGTGAGGTTGGCGGCGTGATTCTGCACGGCAGGCGCGGGCAGGAACGCCTCCTGCAGCCCCGGGTCCCCCGGGCGCGCCCGAAGCCGCCCATCCGTCAGCGGTATCGCGGTGTCATCGTCGGCGGTCATGTTCGCCGGGCTCCTCATGGTCGTGGTGATACGGAGATGTCTACGGTCGCGCGGCACGGCTCGTCGCCACCCGGGAGCGGGCCCGGGGGCGCTCCGGGCCCCGGGGCGGGGCGCCCGCCCGGCGTCCGGACTCCAGGGACGGGGCCCCTGGCTCGGCAAGGGGCCGTCTCGCGGCGCGCGGCCCCGTGCCACCCGGAGCCCCGGGCGCCCGAGGGGCGCTTCGAGCCCCGGGAAGGGCCCTCCCGGCTCCCGCCGCGGCCGCGCCGCGCCGTGCGGCGCGGCCGCGGCGCGAGAGCCAGGCCCCCACGGGCCGTTCGGGGTCCAGGGGCGGAGCCCACCACGCGGCGGAGCCGCATATCGACAGGTGCCGGGAAGGGGCGGGGTGGGGAAGAACCCACGGACCTATCGGTTGTACGCGGGCATCGGCCCCCGCAGCCGCGCCCCCACCTCGTCGCACGCCGCCGCCACCTCCGCCGGAAGGGGCCCCGCCGCCGCGGCGGCCAGGTTGGCGCGGAGGTGCTCCACGCGAGAGCCACCGAGCAGCAGCGCGTCCACCCCGTCCCGCCCGAGCAGCCAGCGCAGCGAGAGGTCGACCAGCGGGATGCCCGCCTCCTCGGCGATCCCGGACAGGCTCCGTACGGCCTCGAAGAGCCCGGCGTCCCAGTAGCGCCGCCGGTACATCTCCGCCACCCGCGAGTCGCCGAAGCGCCCCGACTCCGGCTGCTGCTCAAACGCATGACGGCCCGTCAGCAGTCCACCGCCCAGCGGGTTGTAGACCATGGTGCGCAGCCCGCTGGTGGCCGCGTACTCCCGGTACTCCTCCTCGATCCGCCGCGCCAGCAGGTTGTAGAGCTGCTGGGCCACCACCGGGCGCGGCGCGCCGACCCGCTCGGCGGTGTGGGTGATCTCGGCGATCTGCCAGGCGGCGTAGTTGGAGACGCCGAGCGCGAGGATCTTGCCCTCGGTGACGAACTCGGCGACCGTGCCGAGGGTCTCCTCCAGCGGCGTGGAGCGGTCGGGCTGGTGCAGATAGAACAGGTCGACATGGTCGGTGCCCAGGCGGCGCAGGCTGCCCTCGAGGGCAGCGCGCATCCCGCGCGCGGACAGCGGTGAGTCGCCGCCGGCGTCGGGGTGCGGCATACCGGCCTTGGTGGCGAGCACGATCCGGTCGCGGCGGCCGGGCAGCAGCTCGGCCAGGATCGTCTCGGTGGCGCCGCCCGCGTAGGCGTTCGCGGTGTCCACCCCCGTCACCCCGGCGTCCAGCGCGATGTCCAGCATCGCGGCGGCGCCCGCGCGGTCCACCGTGTCACCGAAGGTCATGGTGCCGAGCACCAGCCGCGAGAGCGGCACCGGGATACCCGGCAGGGCGCCCCCGCCGGGGGACGCCTGGCTGGTGGTGTGGGTGTGCGCATGCGCGTTCACTGCGTCGCTCCTGGTTCCTGGTCGGCCGCGATGGGTTCCTGGTCTGCCGTGATGGGTTCCTGGCCGGCCGCGACAGATTCCTGGTCGGTCGCGATCGCGGACACGAGGGCGCGCGGTTTGCGTCCCCGCATGATCGTCGGGTCGAGCGCCGCCCGTCGCAGCGCCCGGGTGTAGGGGTCGGCGGGCGCGGAGAGCACCGTGCCGGTGGGTCCGGATTCGATGATCCTCCCGGCGCGCATCACCACCACCTCGGAGCTGATCTCGCGGACCACGCCGAGGTTGTGGGAGATGACGATGTAGGCGAGCCCCTGTTCGGCCTGGAGCTCCCGCAGCAGCTGGAGCACCTGGGCCTGTACGGAGACGTCCAGCGCGGAGGTGGCCTCGTCGCACACCAGCAGCTCGGGGCCGCTGGCCAGGGCGCGGGCGATGCCGATCCGCTGCCGCTGGCCGCCGGAGAACTCGGCCGGGCGGCGCTGGAGCGCACCGGCGGGCAGCCCGACCTGGTCGATGAGGGCGGCGGCGCGACGGGCGCGTTCGGCCCTGGAGCGCATGCCGTTCAGCCGCAGCGGCTCGGCCACGATCTCCTCGGCCGTCAGATGCGGGTCCAGGGAGCCGTACGGATCCTGGAAGACCATCTGCACCCGCTTGCGCAGCGGACGCAGCCGCCGCTCGGGCAGGTCCGCGATATCGGTTCCGTCGAGCAGGATCCGGCCCCGGGTGGGGCGCAGCAGCCGGACGATGGAGCGGGCGATGGTGGACTTGCCGCAGCCGGACTCGCCGACGACGCCGAGCGCTCCGCCGGGCGGGACGGCGAAGCTGACGCCGTCCACCGCGCGGAAGACACCGCCGGCGACCGGGTATTCGACCACCAGGTCCTCGACGGCCAGCAGGGGGGTGGGGGTCACAGCGCCTCCTCGGTGACGGCGGCCGCGGGAGTCTCGTCCCAGGGGCCGAGGGTGGGCACGGCGGCGAGCAGATCGCGGGTGTACCGCTCGCGGGGGTGGTCCACGATCCGTTCCACCGGTCCCGACTCCACGAAACGGCCGTCGCGCATGACGTGGATGCGGTCGGAGACCAGCCGGGCCACCCCCAGATCGTGGGTGATCATCAGTATGCCGATGCCGGTGCGCTCCTGGAGCTCCATCAGCAGGTCGAGGACGCCCGCCTGGACGGTGACGTCGAGCGCCGAGGTCGGCTCGTCGGCCACCAGCAGCCGGGGCTCGGCGGCCAGGGCGATGGCGATGAGGACGCGCTGGAGCATGCCGCCGGAGAACTGGTGGGGGTAGGCGCCCCAGCGGGTCTCGGGGCGGGGGATCCGTACCCGGCCGAGCAGTTCGACGCCCTTGGCGCGGGCGTCGGCGCGGGACATCCCCGGGTGGCGCAGCCGGAGTGCCTCGCCCAGCTGACGGCCGATGGTGTGCACCGGGCTGAGCGCGGTCATCGGGTCCTGGGGGATCAGGGACACCCCGCGGCCGCGGATCCGCCCGGCGGCGGTGGCGTCGGCGATGACATCGGCGCCGAAGATCCGGGCGGTTCCGGAGAGGACGGCGAGCCCTTCGGGCAGCAGCCGCAGCAGCCCCATCGCGGTGGTGGACTTGCCGGAGCCGGACTCGCCGATGATGGTCACCGTCTCGCCGGGGCCGATGGTGAAGCCGACCCCGTCGACCGCGCGCACCACACCGCGGTCGGTGATCAACTCGATCTGCAGGTCCTCGACCTCCAGCAGCGGGGCGCTCGCCGGGGCGCTCGTCGTGTCGCTCATCGGGAGCCCTCCGTCGTACGCCGTCGGGTGCGGTCGCGCAGTCCGTCGCCCAGCAGGTTGACCCCGACCACCAGCAGCACGATGACGAGGCCGGGCAGGGTCACCAGCCACCAGGAGGTGGTGATGTAGTCCTGGCCGTCGGAGATGATCCGGCCCCAGGTGGCGAACGGCCGCTGGGGGCCCGCGCCGAGGTAGCTGAGGGCGCTCTCCAGCAGCACCGCCTGGGCGAGCAGCAGCAGGACCACGAGCGAGGCCTGGCGGACGATGTTGGGGATGACATGGCGGGCCAGGATGGCGATCCGGGGCAGCCCCAGCACCTGGGCCGCGGCCACATACGGCTTCTCCCGCTCGACCAGCACCAGCGACCGGGTCAGCCGGGCCACCTCGGGCCACTGGGCGATGGCGATGACGCAGGTGATGACGGTGACGGAGGGGCCGAAGAGGGCCACGACGAGCAGCAGCATCATCAGCAACGGCAGCGACATCTGGGCCTCCAGCAGCCGGGAGACGACGGCGTCCACCCAGCGGCCGTAGTACCCGGCGGCCGCGCCCGCGACGATGCCGATGAGGCCGGAGACGACGACGGCGAGCACCCCGACCGTCAGGGACACCTGGCCGCCGTGCAGCACCCGGGAGAGCACATCGCGGCCGAGCTGGTCGGTGCCGAAGAGGTGGCCGTCGGTCAGCGGGGCGAGCCGGCGCCGGGAGAGGTCCTGGTCGCCCGCGCCGGGCAGGGGCAGCACCTGGGCGAGGGCCACGGGCACCACGACCAGCAGGGTGCACACCGCGCCCGTCCACAGCTTGAGGCTCGCGCTGCGGCGGCGCCGGGTGGCGGTGGCGCGGGCCAGATCCCTGGCGGTGACCGCGCTGGCGCGGGTCCCGGGCCCGGCCTTCGCGGGGGCCGGGGGTTCGAGGGCGCCTTGCATCTCAGGCCGCCTTTCCGAGGCGTACCCGCGGGTCGAGCAGCGGGTACGCCAGGTCGATGAGGAGTTGGACGAGGACCGCCAGCGCGGCGGTGACCAGCACGGTCGCCTGGATCAGCGGATAGTCGCGGGTCTCCAGGGCGCGGACGACCAGCGAGCCGACCCCGGGCCAGCCGAACACCACCTCGACCACCACGACACCGTTGAGCATCGCGGCGAACCGGGTGCCGAGCGCGGTGAGCACCGGGATGGCGGAGTTGCCCATGGCGTAGCGCCAGGTCAGTACGCGGGTCGAGACCCCGCGGGAACGGGCGACGGTGACGTACGGCGAGGCGAGCGCGGCCACCATCTCCCGGCGGACCAGCCGGGAGATCAGCGCCATCTGGAGGATCGCCACGGTGACGGTGGGCAGCACCAGTCCGCCCCAGGTGGTGAAGCCGGATGCGGGCAGCACCGGGACGGCCACGGCGAAGAGGGTCAGCAGCATCACGCCGATCCAGAAGTCCGGCATGGACTGCCCGGCGATGGTCAGCACATTGGCGCCCAGCTCCCGCTTGGTGTCGGCGCGACGCGCCATCCACACGCCGAGCGGCACGGCCACCACCGTGGTCAGGGCGATCGCGGAGAGGGAGAGGGTGATGGTGTACGGCACCCGGTCCAGCACCACGTCCAGGGCGGGCGCGTGGAAGGAGTAGCTGGTGCCGAGGTCGCCGGTGAACAGATCGCGCAGGAAGAGCCCGTACTGGGTGAACAGTCCGCGGTCGAGGCCGAACTGCTCCCGGATCCGGGCGAGGTCCGCGCTGGAGGGGTTGGGCCCGGCCAGGGCGGCCGCGGGGTCGCCGGGGGCCATGCGGACCAGGACGAAGACGGTGGAGAGGGTCAGGAAGACGGTCAGGACGCTCTGGCCCAGGCGGCGTATCAGATAGCGCGTCACGGCTCAGCCCTCCAGACGCACGGCGGCGAGGTCGTAGGAGTTGAGCTGGAGCAGGCCCACATCGCGCACCCGGGTGCGGCGGGCCAGCACCACATCGGGGACGAAGGCCCACAGGCAGGGGCGGGTGTCCCAGATCTGCCTCTGGACGGCGGCGAGCCTCTCGTTCCGCGTCTTCTCGTCGGTTTCGGCGGAGGCGTCGGCCAGCCGGGTGGCGATCCGGGGGAAGACATAGCCCTGGTAGGTGTCCCGGGTCTGCTCCTTCTCCGGCGTCCCGCCGTACATGCCCTGGAGGCTGGTGGAGGCGTGGCCGGTGGGGACGGAGAAGCCGTTGCCGAGCACGTCCCAGTCGCCGCGGCGGCCCTGCCGCCACTGCTGGATGTCGCCGCCCGGTTCGAACTGCTGGAGACTGGCGCGGACGCCGACCCCGCGCAGCATCTCCAGCACGGCCTCCATCACCGAGGTGTCCGCGGGGAACTCGCCGGACTCCCAGATGATCTTCACCTTGAGATCGCTCGCGCCCAGCGCGGCCAGGCGCTTGCGGGCCTCGCCGGGGTCGTGGACGTAACGCCCGGTGCGTACGGCCCCCTTGAGGGCGAGCGGGACGACGCCCTCGGCCTGCTGGGCCGAGCCGGTGAGCACATCGCGCACCAGGGCCTCGCCGTCGATGGCGTAGCTGAGCGCCTCGCGCACCCGGGCGTCGGCCAGCGGATGTCCGCGTGGCTTGCGGAAGTTGAAGAACAGCTGGTTGACACGGGTGCCCGAGGTGCGGTCCAGGCGCACCCCCGGCAGGCCCTTGAGCTGCTCGGCGGAGTCGGGGGTGATGGTGTCGATGACATCCAGCTCACCGCTGCGCACGGCGACGACACGGCTGGACTCCTCGGGCACGAAGCGCACCCGGACCCGGTCCACGGTGGGGCGGCGGCCCCAGTACCGGGGGTTGACGGCGAGGGTGTACTCGCCGGTGCCGGAGTTGGCCGAGGTGACCACGTACGGGCCGGAGCCCGCCCCGCCGGACAGCTCCTCGGGCCGGTTCCCGGCGGCCGGGCTGATCAGGATGTTGGCCATCAGCTGGTCGAGGATGGGCACCGGGCGCTTGGTGTGCAGCCGGAAGGTGCGCTCGTCGACCGGCTCGACGGTGGGCATCTCGGGGAAGAGGCCGACGATGAACGAGCCGTTGACACCCGCGTACATCTTCAGCGCGGTCGAGACGTCCTTGACGGTGACCGGAGTTCCGTCGGAGTAGCGGACCCCCTCGCGCAGCCGCACCGTCCAGGCGGTGGGCTCGGTCATCTCGAAGCGGTCGGCGAGCACGAGTTCGGGGCGGAGCCCCGTGCCGATCCGGGTCAGCGCCTGGCGCACCGCGCGCTGCACCGTGACCGCCGCGTCGAACTGGTTGAGCTTGTTGTCCAGGCTGACCAGCGAGCGGTTCAGCCCGAGACTGATGGCGCCGGGCCCGGGGGCGCCGGTGGGCCCCGCGCACCCGGTGAGCGGGGCGAGGGCGATACCTGCTGAGGCGCCTGCTCCGAGGCGCAGCACGGACCGGCGGCTGAGGGCCGGAGCGTAGGGGGTACGGGTCATCGTTGACCTCTCGGCGTTCCTGAGGCGAGCGACGTTCTGGGCGAGCGACCGGCTCGCTCGACCCGTGCGGCGCCCGGATGACGGCCGTACGGGTCGAAGTGTCGCGGCGGTCACCGTGACATGGCTGCGCGCTTTACGCAATACTTCTCGCGCACTTCGCGCAACGTATGCCATCATCAAGGCCACGGAGACGATGTCCACGGTGTTGGGCCGCTCCGCCTGTCATGGTCATTCGAGGAGGTACCGGTGGACATGACACCCAGCCGGAGACTGCTGGCCATCGCGGATGACCTGTCGGGCGCCGCGGAGGTGGCGGCCGCGGTTTGCTCGCGCACAACACGCAGTCGGGTGCTGCTCTTCGGAGGGCCGGGCGCTGCCGGCACGGTAACGGCCCTTCGTCCCCGCCATGTCGGCGAGGCGACCGTCCTGGACCTGGACTCCCGGTACCGCCCGGCCGCGGAGGCGGCGGAGGCGGTCCGCGAGGCGCTGCGGATGTCCTGGCCGGACGCGGACGGCCAGGGTGCCTCGGACGCGCTGGACACCCTGGACACCTTCGTCCTGAAGAAGATCGACTCGCTGCTGCGGGGCAATGTCGCCGCCGAGATCGCCGCCCTGGCGGAGGACGGTGCGGGCGTGGTGCTCGCGCCCGCGCTGCCGATCGCCGGGCGCGTGGTGCGCTCGGGGGTGGTCCACATCGGCGGAGTGCCACTCCACGAGGGCGACGCATGGCGCGCCGAGGCCGTCCCCCCGCCCGCCTCGGTGGCCCAGGCGCTGGGCGGCCTGCCGACCGTCCTGGTCCCGCTCACGACCGTACGGTCCTCCCGCCCCACCCTGCTCACGGCCCTGCGCGCGGCCGCGACGGCGGGACGGGTGGCCATCTGCGACGCGGAGACGGACGCGGATCTCGACGCGATCGTCGAGGCATCGCTGGCCGACGGCCCCGGGATGCGACTGGTCGGCTCGGGCGGCCTGGCCCTGGCCGTGGGCCGCCACCTGGCGACGGCTTTTCCGGCCGCTCCGGCCGCTCCGGCCGCTCCGGGCCCGTGGCGCCCGGCCGCGAAGGACATTCGCAGCCCGGCCGCCGCGGGCCTGGCTGCCCCTGACGCCACAGGCTCGGTTGCCACCGCCGTCGGGGGCCCGACTGTCTCGGACACCTTGGGCCGGGCCTCCCCCGACACCGCCAGGGCTCCGGCCCTCGCCACACCGGCGGCGGCCGCGGCGACGGCCGGAACAGCCGCGCCCTCGGCGGACACCGCAGCCGACCCCGACGCGGCCACGGCCTCGGCGCACACCGGGCGGCCGGTGCTGGTCGTCGTGGGTACGGCCGAGCCGGCCGCCGTTGAACAGGTCCGGCGGCTGATCGAGGACGGGGCCGGCCATCAACGGCTTCCGATTGCAGGGCTGTTGGCCGACGGGCCCCCGGTGCGGCTGCCCGCGCTGACCGCCGCCGTCACCGTCGTCTCCCTCGGCGCCTCGCCCAGGTCTCCGGGCCGGACACCTTCGTACGAGGCGGTGCCCCTCCCCTCCCCCCGGCCGGCGCCACCCTCCGCCGGCGAAGCCGAGCCCGCGTCCGGGCGGCGGCTGGTACTCGGGCTCGCCCGGGCCGTCCGTGCGGCCGTCGCCGCGCACCACGGGGCCGTCGACCTCGTGCTGACCGGCGGGGAGACGGCGCGCCGGGTGCTGGACGCCCTGGCGGTGACCGAGCTCGACCCGGTCGGCCAGGTGCACCACGGCGCCGTCCATCTCCGCGCCCCCGACGGGCGATCCATCGTGACCCGACCAGGCAGCTTCGGCGACCCCGACTCCCTGCGCC
>NZ_JAAAYH010000098.1:0-24194 GCF_018035285.1 Streptomyces sp. MK37H
AAGCGGCGGGAGTCCTGATGCGCTGAGCGTCCGGCGGCTAAACTGATGACGGACCGTCCGGCACGGGGGAAAGTGCCGCCCCATGTCCGACGTCTCGGGGTGCACGAAAATAGCCGGCCGCCGCCTGCGTGGCGGCCGGAATCGCGACGGTCCCGGAGAGCGGCGCTCTCCGGCTGTTCGTATTGAGATCTTGGACGTCGGCAGGACCTCAGCTGACCACCGTACGAGGTGGTCGGGCTGAGCCTGCCGGGCCATCGGTTCGACCACCCCGATCGAAGGGTTGAGAACTGGTGGACTGGGACACCGTCACCCTGCTCGTCCTCGCGGCCTTCGGCCTCGCCGGACTGATACTGACCCTGTCAGCGGAGCTCCTGTCCAAGCTCCCGGCCGTCATCGAGGCATGGCGCAGGGTCCGCGCCACGTGGCGTGGAGGCGACGATGGTTAGGCGGCCCGGGCCGAGTCGAGCGAGGCGGCCCCGGACGCCGCCAAGGCGGGCCAGTTCGATCACATTGGCGAGCCCGGACGGTGATCTACGAGCGACTCAGACAAGTCCTCGCGCGCGAGATGAGCCGGTGCGCTTGGGCTCCGTAGGCGGCGGTCTCACTCAGCCGCTCCCAGACGCGCTTGTACAGGGCGACATCGTCTGCCGATTCAAGATGCAGCTCAGTGTTGATCGTCTCGACGATCACGCGCTCGTCGTCGAAGATCCAGAAACCGTGCTTGGGCGTGAGCTTGAGAGGTGCACCGAGGGGGATGACGCCGAATGAGACGCTGCTCATCCCGATGAGGCCGACGAGTCGGTCAAGCTGTGCCGCCATCACGTCGTGGGGGCAGATCACGGCGTGCAATACGCCCTCCCAGATGAGGATGTCAAAGCGCTTGCCCGACTCATGGAGAACCTCCTGACGCTTGACCCGCGCTCGTACCGCTTCATCGGTGTCCCGCGGCGTCCGCATCAGCTCGGCGTTCTGCAGCAACAGGCATCGTGCGTACTCCGGAATCTGGAACAAGCCCGGGATAACGGTGGCCTCATAGCCCTGAACGGTCGAAGTCTGGCGGTACTCAACGACGTATTTCTCTTGTACGCCGCGATGGCCCGAAGCGAGCTGGCGCCGCCACGATCGCTGCTGCGATTCGAGGCCGCGGAGGCGTGCCTTCAGGTCCTCGGCTTGAGACCGAGCACCGACCGCATCGGCCCATGCCTCAAGGTCTATGACGGTAGCGGTCTGTTTGCCGTTCTCGAGCCTTGAGACCTTCGAACGTTGCCAGCCGAGTCGGGCCGCCAGCTCCTTGCCATTGAGGCCGGCCTCGGTGCGCAGCTCACGCAGCCGCGCACCGAGGGCGATACGGCCGGCCTGAAAGTCAGTGCTCACACGGACGACGGTACCTGTGCCTCGAACTCCCTCGTGGGCACGGCGTGGTGCCATGCCGCGTCACGGACCTGGCACGCGCGAACCACTGATTCGGCGTCCTCCAGGACGTGCACGCCCAGGGTCGTTCCCTCCCCGTCGATGACGAACTTGACGACGGTGCGGGAATCGAACAGCCAGAAGTCATAGTCCGGCAGGCCGATACGCTCCGCATCCGACCGGTAGAGGTTCCGGATGTCTTCTCCGGCCTCGACGTTGCCCAGCCCGGAGGCGAGCAGGAACCGTTGCCCCTCTGTGGGAGGCTGATCCACCAGGCGCACTCGCTCGAAGCGCTTGCCCAGCATGGTCTGTTCGCGGACGTTGAGATGCCAGGGGCTGTCCGGGTTGTAGCCGAAGGTCTCCCCCCGCTGGAAGCGTGGCCAGTTGGGGCTGGTGAGGTCGGACGCGTAGCCCCGCTGTGTCTCCAGCCGCCACGCGGTGTGCTCGAAGTCCTCGAAGAGGTATGAGACGTCTTCGAAGGGAATGAGGTCGGGCACGCCTTCTACTCCTTGGGGGCGTAGCGAGTAAGCAGCTCACGTGGGACGACGACGAATGCCTCGGACTCCTTGACGTCTCGGAGCTGGGCAAGGTGCTTGGGGTCGGTGAGCAGGTCGCCCTGGATGACAAGATCGCCGGTTTCTTCGATCTCGTACAGCGTTGGACAGTTGCCGTTCTCGGACGTCGTGCCGAGGAACCTTAACGTCATGACGTTCCCCCTCCTGTGAGAAGTCGCTTAGGTCATCAGGATGTCCGGAATAACGTCGCGGAGTTGAGCGATTGCGCGGGATTGCGGGGCTCATTCACCCGCGCGTGTTGCTCTGCGCTCCTTCGAACAATCCCGTTGGGTAGCTATGAGTGCGCTCCGTAGTGTCTCCGTCACCACTCGCACGGAGAAGTTGGCAGCCATGAGAATCACCGATGAGGCAATCGACGCCATGCGTTCCGAGCGTCACCGAGCGGCCGGAGAAGACGCGAGAACGATCGCTGAACTACTCCGACAGGCACTGGGTCGTCTCGGCTTCACCCCGGACGTAGCCGCGCCCCACGGCGAAAAGGACGACGGCCTGTTCTGGCCGGTCCTGCGGGGGGAGGTGACGGTCTCGGGCTACCCCATGGTCGCCCTCGGCCGTATCCCGCTCGACAGCGCGAACCGGCTCGCGGAAATCCTCATGCGCGCCGCTCTGGAGGAGCAGACCAAGAAGGCCACCACTCGGTGAGCCGTCTCTTAAGACCCCCGTCCCGGCTGGACCGGAGCCCTGGCAGGTCGAGCCCAGCGCGGAACGGGTGCATGTGCACGACGGCGCGAGGAGAGTCCCCGCGTCGACAGCACCGAAGGGAATCATCTCGATGCGCTTACGCGGATTCAAGGCCGTCGTCCGACAGGACCCAGAGGACGACGGGCCGACCGAGGGCGATCAGCAGGGTGGATGTGGCGACGGTGACGGCTGCGGCCGGCAGTAAGTACGTGATCTAGATGGGCGGCTCCCACCGCGCGTGGGGGCCGCCCTCACCGAGAGAGCGAGCGCATGCACCATCACGGCTACACCTGGCTCGGGTCCGCACACGAGTTACTCAAAGACGGACCCCGGCGCCCCCTGCACCCGGAGTTCAGATCCAGCAAGGTCGTTCCCCTGGAATGTGCCCACTGGCTGCTTAAACCGGCCTCCTTCGTCCAGGGGACCTGGAGCGATGCGGATCAGGCGGCCGAATGGTTCGGTCGGCAAACGCGGTCCCACGCCGCATCGTTCGCGTCCGAGCACGACCGTGACAGTGTCCGGCTCGTCGTCGCGGTCGGCCGCGCGGCCGAAAGGGTGGCGAGTGGTGAGGATGTGGTCGGCGGCTGGTATCTCACGGGGCGGAGATTCCTGTCCGTGTGTCTGGTCGCGTGCAGTCCGCACCGCATGCGCCCGGAGATTGCCTGTCCTGCCGATGCTCCCGCCTGACTCCGGGTCATCGTCTGAGTTGTCCGGTTGTGTACTGTCCGTGCCTCAACGGGCCTCGTAGGCTCGCGGGTTGGCTGTCCGCCCGTTTCAGGAGGTGTCGTGCGCGACCAGAAGATGTACTGCTACACCTGTGGAACAGATGAGATACACCGTCGGCTCACTGCCAGCGAGAAGGCTTGGCTCAAGAACCGGACGGGGCGGAAGACGGTCGAGGAGTTCTTCATGTGCAAGGCGCCCGACTGTCGCAATCTGCGGACCGGTTTCCAGAAGCGTCCCTTCGACCCCGTCATCCGCCTGCCCTTGCCTGACTGACCCTGCATGAGGCGGCGGCGCCGTGCGGCAGATGGGTTAGCCGCGCGGCGCCGTCGTGGTGCTCGTCCCTCCGCGTCCGTGGTGGTTGAACGCGGGACGAACATTGGATGAGAGGTGGGCCACATCGGCCACATGTGCGTTCTTGGAGCGTACATTCGCCCCCCTGAAGCCATTGCATGCACGGGGGGCAACCATGAAGTGGCTGGAGCAGTTGATGGCGCCCGAGAATCTGCTGGCGCTGTTCGGCGTCGTGGTGACGGTCGGAGGGCTGTCGTATGAGCGGCTGATTCCCGGGCGGAAGCGTATCGGTTATCGCGTGCAGATGGACACGTTGATAGACGACAGCACCCAGGACGGGCCGATTCATCAGCGGTTGCGGATGCTGGAGAATACCCCGGATCTGGCCGGGGCCTCGCTCGTCCTGTTGCGGATCGAGAATGACGGGTTTCGGAGCATTGACGCCGATGACTACATCACGGCGCCCGCGACGAATCACCGCGGGCTCACCGCGACCTTTCCCAACCGCACCGTGCGGGATGTGGCGGTCACCGAGCCCAGTCATCCGGATCTGCTGCGGCATCTGCCGCAGCGCGGGACTCCGGAGAATCCCGGGCTGGTCTGTGCGGGCAATGAGATCTCGCTGCCCCGGGTGCCGCTGAACAAGGGGGATCACTTCAAGCTGCTGGTGCTGCTGACGGGGGCCGGAACCGACAAGCCGCCGCATGTGGGCGGGCGGATCAAAGAGGGCAGGATCCGCAACAATGAGAAATTCCGGCGGCCCAGCAATCGCATGCTCGGGCTGATTGGCAGTCTGTTGGCCATGCTGATGCTCCAGTCGTTCGGTATGCAGCTGTGGCGGGACGATCCGCTGCCGCGCGGCTGCGCCGAGGGGAATCTGACGATCGTCGGCTCGACCGCGTTCAAGCCGGTGGCGCAGGACGCGGGCGAGGCGTATCAGGGCGACTGCCGGGATGCCCATGTCACCGTCGAGGCGCAGGGCAGTGGGCGCGGTACGAAGACGCTGATCGACGTCGGCGAGGCGGCGAAGGGCGGATTCCCGTCGTATCTCGCCTTCTCCGACGGCCCGGAGGGGGATGGGGACCCCAAGCTCAAGGAGCATCTGGTGGCGCTGTCCGTGTTCAGCGTGGTGGTGAACAAGGACGTACGGATATCCGATCTCTCGCTCGACGATCTCCGCAGACTCTATTCGGGCCGGATCACCAATTGGAACCAGCTGCCCGGCGGGCCCGATCTGCCGGTGCGGCTGGTGAGCCGGGACGCGAAATCCGGGACCCGCGGGGTGTTCGAGAGCCGGGTGCTGGGGCG
Source organism: Streptomyces sp. MK37H (assembly GCF_018035285.1). Taxonomy (NCBI): domain Bacteria; kingdom Bacillati; phylum Actinomycetota; class Actinomycetes; order Kitasatosporales; family Streptomycetaceae; genus Streptomyces; species Streptomyces sp. MK37H. Next base: position 4,992 of record NZ_JAAAYH010000098.1, read on the forward strand.
TAATGAGATCTCGCGGACGTCCGACAACTGCCGGACCCCGAAATTCACCGGAGACACCGTCGTCCGCTGTGAACTCGACAGCACCGGCGAGGTGTTGAAGACGGTGGCGAACACCCCCGGCGCGATCGGCTACGCCGAATTGCATTCCGCCGAGGAGAGTGCCAGGAAGGGGGGTCTCCATCTGGTGGCCCTCGATCACCGCAAGCCCTCCATCGACGCGGTGCGCGAGCGGACCTACTCCTTCTGGGAGCCGGAGTACGCGTACACCTACACCGCGCCGCCCCCGAACTCCCTGACCTCGAAGTTCCTCGACTATCTGGCCGGGGACACCGGGCGGAACCTCATCGAGACCCACGGCCATCTGCCCTGCGCCGCCGCGGAGAACCAGCGGGCGTGCCAGCTGGCGACCGGCGGACGGTAGACGGCGATAGAGGGAGGTGCGACCGGTCGGCCGGGCGGTTACCGAAGCCCGGCCGACCGGCGAGGGTCACTTCACGTTCACGCCGCCCCAGGCGTTGTCGACCGCCTTGTACTCGGCGCTGCTCGCGCCGTACAGCGCCTTCGCGGCCTTGAGGGTCGCGGTGCGGGCCTTGGCGTAGTTGGTGGTCGAGGTCATGTACGTGGTCAGGGCCTTGTACCAGATCTTCTCGGCCTTGGCGCGGCCGATGCCCTTGACGGTGCGGCCGTCCTTGGTCGGGCTGTTGTAGGTCACCCCGCCGATGACCTTGCGGCCGCTGCCCTCGGACAGCAGATAGAAGAAGTGGTTGGCGATACCGGAGGTGAAGTGCGGGTCGTCGTTGCCCACACCGCTCTTCCAGTAGTCGTAGGACAGACCGTCCTTGCTGGGCTTGTCCATGTAGCGCAGCGGAGTGCCGTCGCCATTGATGTCGATCTTCTCGCCGATGAGGTAGTCACCGGGGTCCTTGGCGTTCTTGGCGTACCACTCCACGGCGGTGCCGAAGATGTCGGAGGTGGCCTCGTTGAGCCCGCCGGACTCGCCGCTGTACTCGAGGTTGGCGGTGGCCGAGGTGAGCCCGTGGCTCATCTCGTGGCCGGCGACGTCGAGAGAGGTGAGGGGCTTCTTGTTGCCCGCGCCGTCGCCGTAGGTCATGCAGAAGCAGTCGTCGTCCCAGAAGGCGTTCTCGTATGCGTCGCCGAAGTGGACGCGGGAGTACGCGGCCTTGCCGTTGCCCTTGATGCCGTTCCGGCCGAGGACCTTCTTGTAGTAGTCCCAGGTCATCGCGGCGCCGTAGTGGGCGTCCACGGCGGCGGTCTGGGCGATGGTGGGCTTGCCGTTGCCCCAGACGTTGTCGGCGTCGTAGAACGCCGAGCCCTTCTGGGTGTCGTCCCACGAGTGCTTGAGGTTGTACGTCTTGTGGCCGCCGCGCGCGGTGTCCTTCAGCAGCCACTGGCTGCCGCTCTTGACCGAGCCGACGGTGACCTTGCCGTTGTGCTGGCCGGTGCCGGTGCCGTTCTCGACGGCCTGGAACTCGTAGAGCTTCTTGCCGGAGTCGGCGTCGGTGATGACGTGCAGCTTGCTGGGCGTACCGTCCTTCTGTACCCCGCTGACGACCGTCTCGTACGCGAGCGCGGGCTTGCCGGTGGCGGCCCAGATCACCTTGCGCGCGTTCTCGGCGTCGGCCTTCTTGTCGCCCGCGGCCTGCGCGGCGCTCAGCGCGGACCGCTCGGCGCCGGAGGGGGCGATGGCGGCGCTGGTGTCGTCGACCTTGATGTCGGCGTTGGTCGCCTTGTCGACACCCTGGGAGGCGCCGCTCGCGGACTCATGGACGATCAGATCGCCGCCGAGGACCGGCAGTCCGGCGTAGGTGCGCTCGTAGCGGGTGTGGGTGGTGCCGTCGGCGTCCTTGATGACGTCCCTGACGACCAGCTTCTCCTTGGCGCCGAGCCCCAGCGACTTCGCGGTGGAGACGGCGGTGGAGCCCGCCTCCCGCAGCAGCTCGGCGCGGATCGAGGGGGAGAGCGAGACGGTGGCGGCGCCCGAGCGGGTGGCCGAGGAGGTGGCCGCGTTCGCGGATCCGGCGGTGGCGCCGGCGGCGAGCAGGGAGGCGGCCAGGGTCGCCGCTCCGGCGGCGAGGGCGGTACGCGAGCGTCTTAGACGGGATATGCCGGATATGGCTGACGTCGAACGTGAATCCACGCGTATCTCCAGTTGTCATGGGGAGTTGGGCGAAGCTTCCGCCCAACGCGACAAAGATGTCGCTTTGCCGTGGATAAAACATACCGGTGCCCAGGACCTCAGGCCCCGGGCACCGGCGGAGTGTCGTGCGGTAACTCAGGTGGTTTTACTTGACGTTGACCCCGGCCCAGGCGGCGTCCACGCCCTTGGCCTCGGCGCTGTCGGCGCCGAAGAGGTCCGTGGCGGCCTTCTGCGTGGCCTCACGGGCGGCGTGGTAGTCGGTGTTGGAGGTCATGTACGTGGTCAGGGCCTTGTACCAGATCTTCTCGGCCTTGTCCCGCCCTATGCCCTCGACCTTGGAGCCGTCGGAGGTGGGGCTGTCGTACTTCACACCGTTGATCTCCTTCGCGCCGCTGCCCTCGGACAGCAGGTAGAAGAAGTGGTTGGCGACACCGGAGGAGTAGTGCACATCCAGGTCGCCGACACCGTCGGACCAGGCATCCGCGGACTGGCCGTCCTTGCTGGGCTTGTCCATGTAGCGCAGCGGGCTGCCGTCGCCGTTGATGTCGATCTTCTCGCCGATGAGGTAGTCACCGACGTCGGTGGAGTTCTTGGCGTTGAACTCCACGGCGGTGCCGAAGATGTCGGAGGTGGCCTCGTTGAGGCCGCCCGACTCGCCGCTGTACTCCAGGTTCGCGGTCTTGGAGGTGACGCCGTGGCTCATCTCGTGGGCCGCCACATCGATCGCGGTCAGCGGGGCCTTGTTGTCCTGGCCGTCGCCGTAGGTCATGCAGAAGCAGCTGTCGTCCCAGAAGGCGTTGACGTAGCTGTCGCCGTAGTGCACGCGGGAGTAGGCGCCCTTGCCGTCCCCCGCGATGCCGTCGCGACCGTGCACGTTCTTGTAGTAGTCCCAAGTGACGGCGGCGCCGTAGTGGGCGTCGACGGCGGCGGTCTGGGGGTCGTCCGGCTTGCCGGTGCCCCAGTTGTCGTCGTCGTCGGTGAACGCCTTGCCCTCGCCGTCCTCCTTGTTCTCCAGGTTGGTGGTCTTGTGGCCGCCGCGGTCGGCGTCGGTCAGGGTGTAACCGCTGCCTTCCTTGCTGGTGCCGAGCTCGACCGAGCCGCTGTACTCGCTGGCGCCCTTGCCGTTCTCGATGCCCTGGTACTCGTAGAGCTTCTTGCCGGTGGCGGCGTCGGTGATGACGTGGAGCTGGTTCGGGGTGCCGTCCTTCTGCACCCCGCCGACGACGGTCTCGAAGGCGAGCACGGGCTTGCCGGTGGCCGCCCAGATCACCTTGCGCGGGGCCTGGTCGGCCGCCGCCTTGGCGGTGTCGTCGGCCTTGGCCAGCTTGACGGCCGACTTCGCCGCGGCGCTCGGGGCGATCCCGGCCGTGGTGGAGGCGACCTTGACGGTGGCCTTGGTGGCCTTGGTGACGCTTCGGACGTCACCGCCCTTGGCGCGGTGGACGATCAGGTCGCCACCGAGGACGGGCAGGCCGTCGTAGGTGCGGTCGTAGCGGGTGTGGGTGGTGCCGTCGGCGTCCTTGATGACGTCCTTGACGACCAGCTTCTCCTTGGCGCCGAGGCCGAGCGACGAGGCGGTGTCCGCCTTGGTCGCGTTGGCCTCGCGGAGCAGCTCGGCACGGGCCGAGGCGGTGAGCGCCGCGGGCTGGGCGCCGGACTTGGCGTCGGCCGGGGCGGCCCCTGCGGTTCCGGCGCTCAGTCCGGAGGCGAGCAGGGCCGCCGCGGCGACCGCGGTACCGGCCGCGATGGCCGAACGCCGCTTGCCGGCACCGGATATGGGCATGCTGAAGGTCTTGCGCACGCGATCTCCTCGTTGCTGTGGGGGGTCAGCGCCGGGCTGCGGGGAAGTGCGGCCCGGTGCTGAACAAGAGGTACTGATGCGTAATGCGTTGGGCAGACTGTCACACAAGTCCGGGACATGTCACGGGTTTCACGACAGGTCGTAGGGAAAATGTTCGTTGAATGCTGATCAACCTTCGGATTCCGGACAAGCGGACGTAAGAGTCAGGGATCAAAAGAGGCGCCGCCAGGGGGAGTCGGGTCGACCCCTGGCGGCGCCTGTCCTGAGTGAGCCTCACGGCTCCGTCAGAAGGTCAGCTTCCAGCTGTTGATGTAGCCGGTGTCCTGGGCGTACATGTCCTGGACCCGCAGCTTCCAGGTGCCGACCGCGGTCTCGGAGGACGCGTCCACGGTGTACGTGGTCCGCACATCGTCCGCCGAGTCGAAGAGGCTGGCATCCTTCAGCCGGTAGGCCGTACCGTCCGGGGCCACCAGGTCGATCACCAGGTCGCCGCGGTAGGTGTGCACGATGTCCACGCCCACCTGGAGGTTGCTGGGCGCGTTGCCCGCCCGGCTCACCGAGATCGGCGAGGTGATCGGCTCACCCGCGTCCGGGATGGCGATGTCCGCGGTGTTCTCGAAGACATTGCCGCCGCTCGTGTTGACCGTCCAGGCGAAGGACGCCGTACCGGTCTTGCCGGCCGAGTCGGTCACCGTGACGGTCACCGCGCTCGACCCGACCGCGGTCGGGGTGCCGGAGATCAGACCGCTGGAGGAGTCGATGGCCAGGCCCGCGGGGAGCCCGGTGGCCGCGTAGCTCAGCGCGCCCGGGTTGGAGCTGGTCGCGGTGATCTGGAGGCTGGTGGCCTGGTCGACGATGCTGGTCTGGTCGCCGGGCGGGGTGACGGTGACGCCGTCCGCGATCCGGGTGCCGACGTTGACCCCGGCCCAGGCGTTCGCCACCGCGTTGTACTGCGCGCTGCCCTGGCCGAACAGCTCGCCCGCCGCCCACAGCGTGGCGTCGCGGGCACCCGCGTAGTTGGTGTTGGAGGTCATCCGCTGGCTCAGCGCCTTGAACCAGATCTTCTCCGCGTTGTCCCGCCCGATGCCGGTGACCGGGAGGTTGTCGTACGTCGGGCTGTTGTAGCTCACGCCGTTGATGACCTTGGCGCCGCTGCCCTCGGAGAGCAGGTAGAAGAAGTGGTTGGCGATGCCGGACGAGTAGTGGACGTCCACATTGCCGACACCGGAGTACCAGCTGTCCTTGGAGGCCCCGTCCTTGCTGGGCTTGTCCATGTAGCGCAGCGGGGTGCCGTTGCCGTTGATGTCGATCTTCTCGCCGACGAGGTAGTCGCCGGGGTCGCTCGCGTTGTTGGCGTAGAACTCGACGGCGGCGGCGAAGATATCGGAGGTGCCCTCGTTGAGCCCGCCGGACTCACCGCTGTAGGTGAGGTTGGCGGTGGCCGCGGTGACACCGTGGCTCATCTCGTGGGCGGCGACATCGATGGAGGTCAGCGGCTTGGCGTTGCCCGAGCCATCGCCGTAGGTCATGCAGAAGCAGGCGTCCTGCCAGAAGGCGTTCACGTAACCGCTGCTGTAGTGGACCCGGGAGTACGCGCCGACGCCGTCGCCCCGGATGCCGGTGCGGCCGTGGACGTTCTTGTAGTAGTCCCAGGTCTCGGCGGCGCCGTAGTGCGCGTCCACCCCGGCGGTCGCGGCGTCGGAGGTGGTGCCGCTGCCCCAGACGTCGTCGGTGTCGGTGAAGAGCGTGCCGGTGCCCGAGGTGGAGCGGTTGAGGTTGTACGTCTTGTGGTTGCCGCGCCCTGAGTCGGTGAGGTTGTACGAGCCCGCGCTGCCCGAGGTGCCGAGGGTCACCTGGCCGCTGTACTGGCTGTTCCCGGTGCCCTTCTTGACGCCCTGGAACTCGAACAGCTTCTTGCCGGTGGCCGCGTCGGTGATGACGTGCAACTCGTTCGGGGTGCCGTCCTCCTGGAGGCCGCCGACGACCGTCTCGTACGCGAGGGCCGGGGTGCCCTTCGCGGCCCAGATCACCTTGCGGGGTGCCCGGTCGGCCGCGGTCTTCCGTGAACCCTGCGCGTTCGCCGCCTTCACGGCGGCCTTCTCGGCGGTGGCGGGCGCGACGGCGGCGCTGGTGGTCGGGACGGTCAGCCGGGCCTTGGTGGCCTTGGCGACGGTCAGCGGCGCGCCGCTCTTCGCCCGGTCGACGACCAAGTCGCCGCCGAGGACGGGGAGTCCGGCGTAGGTGCGCTCGTAGCGGGTGTGCGTCGTGCCGTCGGCGTCCTTGATGACGTCCTTGACGACCAGCTTCTCCTTGGCCCCGAGCTTGAGGTCCTGGGCGGCCTCGCCCTTGGCGGCATCGGCCTCGCGGATCAGCTCGGCGCGCTGGGCGGGGGACAGCTTGACGGGGAGTGCGCCGCGGTCGGGGGTGCCGGAGATCGTGCGGGCGGCGGGGCGGTCGGCCACGTTCGCGGAGTTCGCGGCGTTCGCGGAGTCGTCCGGGCGGGCGGCGGCGGTGCCGCTCTGGAAGCCGACGCCGATCATCGCCGCCGCGACGACCAGCGCACCGGTCGCGATGGCCCGGTTGCCCGGGGTGCGACCGGATCCGCGGCTACTGGGTCTGAGGTGCCGTTGGGGGAGGGATCTCACGCTGACTCCTTCTGCGCTGGCCGCGCGGTGGCACGGCCGGGACGACCGGGCGGCTGGGTCGCCGTCCGGGCAGGGCAGGGCAGAACGCGTGCTGGTGTGGAGGGTTTGGGTGGCTGTGGCTTCGGGCGCGGCTACGGGCTGGGGGAAGCGCTGCGCCTCGGCCGAGGGAAGAGTGCCACCAATGGACTCGACCTGTCAGGATCGCGACAAAAACTTGTCCGGAAAGCGTCCGTTGACAGGTGTGCCGTGTTCATATGACGGTGATTTACGGTCAATTTCGGTAAGGGGCGATGTTGGTGGCGTTTCCCGGCATCGCCTGCCATGTCCCGCCCCCGGTCATGTCCCCCAGAACCCGGTGAACCCGATCCCCGCCGTCAGCGCGCGGCGGAGTCGAAGCGCGGCTCCTCGCGCAGCAGGGCGCTCAGATCGGCGCCGGGGCGCAGCTCCGCCGGGTCTTCGCCGCGGCGGAAGAGGATCGCCCCGGCGTCGATGCCGCCCAGGGTCAGCCGGTCCGCGTCCCGGCGGAGCCAGGTGCCCTCGCGCAGGCCGAGCACGGGGACGTCGTTCTCCTCAAGGAACTGCTCGAGCCGCTGGGCCCGGGTCTCGCCCATATGGGCGGTGTCCGGCTTGGCGTCGAGGTAGTGCGGGTTGATCTGGAACGGCAGCAGGCCCAGCGCCTCGAAGCTGGGCGGCTGGACGATGGGCATGTCGTTGGTGGTGCGCAGGGTCGGGCAGGCCATGTTGGTGCCCGCGCTGGAGCCCATGTAGAGCGCGCCCGCGGCCACCCGCTCCCGGATCGCCCGGACCAGATCGCGCTCGTGCAACGCCTTGAGCAGCCGGAAGCTGTTGCCGCCGCCGACGAACACCGCCTGCGCCCCGCGTACCAGCCCGGCCGGGTCGTCGGCGGTGTGCGCACCGGTGACCTCCACGCCCAGCGGCTCCAGGGCCGTGGCCACCTGGGCGGTGTAGCCGTCGTGGTCGGCCAGCGCGTACGGCACGAAGACGAGCCGGCGCGCGCCGTTCAGCGCCGAGGCGATCTCCTCCCGCGCGTGTTCCAGATAGCCACGGCCGGGCGCGGCGGAGTTCGACAGCAGCAGCAACTGCATGAGGGGGCCTTTCCGAGACGGGTCACAAGGGAGGTGGCGGGACGCCGGGCGGCTCAGCGCCGACACCGGGCGGTTCAGCGCCGACACCGGGCGGTTCAGCGCCGACACCGGGCGGCTCAGCGCCGACACCGCGCCGTTCAGCGCCGCTCGCGGTGCGGGGCGCGCCGTGGCCGGGCGGGCGTCAGCGCCCGGCCGAGATCGGCGGCGCCCTGCAGCAGCGGTGCCACCAGCTGCTCCCGGCGCGGGCGCAGCACCTCGGGGGTGGCGGCCAGGGTCAGGGTGCCCACCGGACGTCTGCCCACCAGAACCGGCGCCGCGAGCGCCGCGGTGTCCGGATCGTACTCGCCCTCGGAGTAGGCGTAGCCCTCGCGCCGCACCTCGGAGAAGCGCTCCTCGAGCCGCACCGGGTCGGTCAGGGTGTGCTCGCCGAAGCGCGCCATCGGGCGGCCGTACAGCAGCACGGCCCGGTCACCGGGCGGGAGCATACCGAAGTAGGCGCGGGAGGTGGCCCCGGCGTGGGCCGGGTACAGCTCGCCCGCCAGCACGTAGTAGCGCAGCGGTCCGGTGGCCCCGTCGACCGCCGCGACGCAGCGCATATGCACCCCGTCCGGGACCGCGAACAGCGCGTTCACCCCGACCGCCCCGGCCAGCGACTCCAGGGTGGGCCGGGCCAGGCTGGCCATGCCGCCGCCCCGCTCCCACACCCAGGACAGATGCCACACGGCCGGGCCCAGCCGGTAGCGGCGTGAGCGCTTGTCGGAGACCAGGAAGCCCCGGTAGGCCAGCGCGGCCAGCAGCCGCTGGGCCACCGACTTGTCCAGCCCGAACTCCTCGGCGATCTCGGTGACGCCCCACTCCGGGCGCTCCCGGTCGAAGGACAGCAGCACATTCAGCACGCGGTCGGCGGTCTGGAGGGGTGGGGCGCCGGTTACGGGCGTCTGTTCGGCCATGACGAAAGGGTAAACATTCTCGGATATAGAGAAAACATTGCGCACTGCGCGACAGCGGGCGGACCCTGGCCACGCCGGTGCCCGGTGGCAGTGCCCGCCCCGCGCACCGCTTCCCCGCTCATGTCCGGTCGGGCCATCGCCGTCACCGACCGCATCACCTCGACGGACCGCTTCACCCCGACCGCTTCACCCGCCGTGAGAGGCCAGCCGTGCTCAAACACGTCCTTGACATCATCGAACTCCTCGACCGTCCGCAGACCAGCGGCGCCCTCCTCGCCGACCATCTGCGCGCGGTCCAGGCCGCAGCCGGAGCCGACCCCCAGACGGCGCCCGCGATCGAGGTACGCACCGTCGAGGGCGACAAGGGCAGCACGGACTTCGTCTCCGTCACCATCCCCGGCCGCCGCGGCAAGCTGGCCGGCGGCACCGCCCCGACCCTGGGCATCCTCGGCCGGCTCGGCGGAGTCGGCGCCCGCCCGGAGCGGATCGGGCTGGTCTCGGACGCCGACGGGGCGGTCGCGGCGCTGTCCGCCGCGGCCAAGCTGCTGGACATGCACGCCCGGGGCGACGTCCTGGACGGCGATGTCACGCTCTCCACCCATGTCTCCGGCTGGGCCCCCACCCAGCCGCACGACCCCGTGCCCTTCATGGACTCCCCGGTGGACACCCTGGTGTGCAACCGCGAGGAGATCTCGCCCGCGATGGACGCGGTCGTCTCCATCGACACCACCAAGGGCAACCGGCTGCTCAACCACCGCGGCGTCGCCCTGTCGCCCACGGTCTGCCAGGGCTGGATCCTGCGGGTCAGCGAGGATCTGGTGTCCGTCCTGGAGAGCGTGACCGGCGAGTCGGCGCGCATCCTGCCGATCACCACCCAGGACATCACCCCGTACGGCAACGGAGTGCACCACCTCAACTCCATCCTCCAGCCCGCCGTGGCCACCACCGCCCCCGTCGTCGGCCTCGCGATCACGGCGCACACGGCGGTGGCCGGATGCGCCACCGGCGCCAGCCACGAGACCGACATCGCCGTCGCGGCCCGGTTCGCCGTCGAGACCGCCAAGGAGTTCGGCCGCGGCGTCGCCCGCTTCCTGGACGCCGAGGAGTTCGCGCGCCTGGTCGAGCTGTACGGACCCATGACCCACCTCCAGGCCCTCACCCCGCCGGGGTGACCGACCCGTCCGGGGTGACCGACCCGTCCCCGCCCCGGACCCGCAGGAGTCCCCATGAACCCGAACCCCCAGGCCACCGCCGCGGCCGCGGACGCCCCACCGCGGTCGCACCCCAGAGCCTTCGAACCGGTCACCCTCGTCCTGACCATCGTGCTGTCGGTCCTCGGCGCGCTGATCGGCATCGTGCTGATCACCACGCTCGGGGTGTCGCCCAATACGGCGGTGATCGGCGCCCTGGTGGCGATGCTCGTCGGGCGCATCCCGGTGGGCGTACTGACCCGGATGCGCTCAAAGCACCGGCAGAACCTGGTGCAGTCGGCGATCTCCGGCTCCACCTTCGCCGCGGCCAACTCCCTGCTCACCCCGATCGCGGTGCCCTTCGCCCTCGGACGTAACGACCTGGTGTGGCCCATGCTCGGCGGGGCCGTCATCGGCCTGGCGGTCGACAGCTGGGTGCTGTACCGGGTGTTCGACTCCAAGCTGCTGCCCGCCACCGGCTCCTGGCCGGCCGGTATCGCGGCGGCCGAGACGATCAAGGCCGGGGACACCGGCGGGCGCAAGGCCGCGATCCTGGGCGCGGGCGCCGTGGTCGGCTTCGTCGGCGCGCTGTTCAAGCTGCCGACCAGCGCCGCGGGTGTGGGCTTCCTGGGCAACATCTGGGCGCTCGCCATGTTCGGCATCGGGCTGACCGTGGGGCAGTACGCCCCCGACTACGGCTTCGACCTGGGCGGGAACTATGTGCCGCACGGGCTGATGATCGGCGCCGGGCTGGTCGCCCTGACCCAGGCGCTGCTGCTGATGCGGACGCGGAAGGGCGGGGGCGATGGGGCTGACCAGGCGGAGAGCGCCGACGGCGGCCCGGACGCCGACGGCGCCGACGGCGGCCGTACGGTCCAGGCCCCCCAGCTGCGGCGGGGACTGCTGGAGGGCATGGGCCTCTTCCTCTGCGGCGCGGTCGTGGTCGCGATCGCGGGCGGGGTGGTCGGCGGGCTCTCCCTGCCCGCCCTGGTCGGCTGGGTGCTGCTGGCCGGTGTCGCCGCCCTCGTCCACCAGCTGATCGTGGGGCTGGCGGCGATGCACTCCGGCTGGTTCCCGGCCTTCGCCGTCACCCTGATCTTCCTGATCATCGGTCTGGTGCTGCACATCCCGACCGTCCCGCTCGCCCTGCTGGTCGGCTACACGGCCTCCACCGGCCCCGCCTTCGCCGACCTCGGCTACGACTTCAAGGCGGGCTGGCTGCTGCGCCGGGACGCCGCGCCCTGGCGGCCCTTCGAGATCGAGGGGCGGCGTCAGCAGTACCTCGCCCAACTCGTCGGCTTCGGTGTGGCGCTGGTGGTCGTCGCCGTCGCCTGGAAGGCCTTCTTCTCCGACGGCAAGGTGCCGCCGGTCGCCGAGGTCTACGTCACGACCATCAAGACCGGCCTCGAGCCCGGCACCATGACCACCATGCTGCTGTGGGCGATCCCCGGCGCGCTGGTCCAGCTCATCGGCGGGCCCTCCCGGCAGATGGGCGTCCTGCTGGCCACCGGCCTTCTGGTGGCCACGCCCCAGGCCGGATGGATGGTCCTGGGCGCCCTGGTGGTCCGTCAGCTCTACACCATGTGGCGGCGGCGTGGGATCGCCGACGCGAGGGCGCGCAAGGAGTCCGACGAGCAGGCCGAGAACGACCTGTCGCTGGTGGGCGCGGGACTCGTCGCCGGAAGCTCCCTCAACGACGTCGGCCAGCTCACCAAGGCCCTGTGAGGAAGGACATGCACGCTGTGGACACCACGGAGGCTGTGGACACCACGGAGACCGTGGACCGCGACCACCCGGCGGGCGGCCCGGCCCTCGGCCTCGTCACCATCGGCCAGGCCCCGCGCGCCGACCTCCGCCCGGACGCCGAACCGCTGCTGCCCGGGGTGCGCCTGGTCGAGCACGGCGCGCTCGACGCCGACCGGTTCGACGGCGACGCCGAGGCCGCGACCCGCCAATCGCTGGCCCCAGAGCACGGCGAGGCTCCGCTGGTCTCCCGGCTGCGCGACGGCCGTTCGGTGCTGCTCGGGCACGGGGCGATCGTCCCGCGCATCGCGGACGCGGTCGCCCGCGCGGAGCGGGACGGCGCCGCCGCGACGCTGCTGCTGTGCACCGGCCGCTTCCCGGCGGTACGGGCCCGGCGGCCGCTGCTGTTCGCCGAACCGCTGGTGCAGCAGGCCGTGGCGGCGGCCGTGGGCACCGACCCCGTGGGCATCGTCTGCCCGCATCCGGACCAGGCGGAGGATGTCTCCCGGCGCTGGGCGGAGCTGCTGCCCGGCCGGGTGGAGGCCGCGGCCGCCGATCCGTACGGCCCCGCCGAGCGCGTCCTGGAGGACGTGGCCGCCGCCGCGCGCGGCCTCGCCGAGCGCGGCAGCTCCTGGCTCGTCCTGGACTGCATCGGCTACACCGAGCGGATGCGCACCGCCGCCCTGCGGGCCGCGGACCGCCCCGTCCTGCTGGCCCGCGCCATCGCCGTCCGGATGGCGGCGGAGGTGGTGGCGGCCTCGGCGTGAGGGATGCGTGGCGTCTGCCGCATTCCCCGCGCGCGGCGTCTGTCGCGTTGTCCACGCGTGCCTTCGGGGTGATGGGTGTGTGGCGTCTGTCGCGTTGTCCACGCGTGCCTTCGGGGTGACGGGCGCGCGGCGTCTGCCGCGTTCTCCACTCGTGCCCTCGGCGTGACGGGCGCGCGGCGCCTCCGCGTACTCCACTCGCGCCCTCGGCGTGACCGGTGCGCGGCGCCTCCGCGCGCCCTCCGTCCGAACCCTTCGTCCGAGCCGATGTGCCTCACCCACCGGAGGTCCACCATGTCCGTGCCCCCGTCCGAAGCCCCGGCCCGGCCCATCGGGGTGATCCGGGTCCTCACCAGCGAGGACCCCGCCGCCGTCGCCACCCATGGCACGGCCATCGAGGAGCGCTACGGTCTGCCGACCGTCTCGCGGTGCATCCCCGACCAGCCGTACGGCATCCATGACGACGAGTCCGAGGCCCGCGCCGAACCCAAGATCGTCGCCCTCGCCCGGGAGTTGGCCGATGCCGGGGCGCAGGCGCTGATCATCAGCTGTGCCGCCGATCCGGCGCTCCAGGAGACGCGTCGGGCCGTCGGCGTCCCCGTCATCGGCGCGGGGTCGGCGGCCGCCGCCGTGGCCCTGGGCCTCGGCCGCCGGGTCGGGGTGCTGGGTATCCGGGACGAGGCACCGCCCGCCGTACGCGCCCTGCTCGGCGACCGCTTCACCGCCTCCGCCCGCCCCCACGGCGTCCACCGCACCACCGACCTGCTCGCCCCGGAGGGGCCCGCGGCGGTGCTGGAGGCCGCGGCCGGGCTCGTCGCCTCGGGCGCGGACACGCTGCTCCTCGCCTGTACGGGCCTGAACACCATCGGCATCCGGCCCCTGCTGGAGCGGCGGCTGGGCGTCCCGGTCGTGGACCCGGTGCTCGCCGCCGGGCTGATGGCCTCGTACGCGTACGGGGCCTGAGCGGCCGGCAAAGGATCGCCGGGCCGCACCCGGCGCCTCACACCAAGCTGTCCCGCCACGCCTGGTGCAGTGCCGCGAACCGGCCCTCGCCCGCGATCAGCCGGTCCGGCGGGCCGTCCTCGACGATCCGGCCGTCGGCCATGACCAGCACCCGGTCGGCCGTCTCGACCGTCGACAGCCGGTGGGCGATGACGACCGCCGTACGGCCGCGCAGCACCGTGTCCATGGCGCGCTGCACCGCCCGCTCGCCCGGGATGTCGAGGGAGGAGGTGGCCTCGTCGAGGATGAGGACGGACGGGTCGGCGAGCAACGCGCGGGCGAACGCCACCAGTTGGCGCTGACCGGCGGAGATCCGGCCGCCGCGCTTGCGCACATCCGTGTCGTAGCCGTCCGGCAGCGCGGCGATGAAATCATGCGCGCCGATCGCCTTGGCCGCCTGCTCGATCTCGGCACGGGTGGCGTCGGGGCGGCCGATGGTGATGTTGTCGGCGACCGTGCCGGAGAACAGGAACGCCTCCTGCGTCACCATGACCACACCGCGCCGCAGTTCGGGCATGGCCAGGTCGCGCAGATCCACCCCGTCGAGCAGCACCCGGCCGTCGCTGGGGTCGTAGAAGCGGGCCAGCAGCTTGGCCAGGGTGGACTTGCCCGCGCCGGTGGCCCCCACCACCGCGACCGTCTGCCCGGCGGGCAGCGTGAGGTCGAAGCGGGGCAGCACCTCGCCGCCGGTGCGATAGGCGAAGCGCACCCCGTCGAAGACCACCTCCCGGCCGGGGGCCTTCGTCGGGCGCGGCGGCAGCGGCGTGGGGTCGGCGGGCTCGGGCACGGAGGGGCGCTGGGCCAGCAGGCCCGCGATCTTCTCCAGTGAGGCGGCCGCCGACTGGTAGGAGTTGAGGAACATCCCCAGCCGGTCGATCGGGTCGTACAGCCTGCGCAGATACAGCGCGGCCGCCGCGAGCACCCCGAGCGCGAGCGAACCGGAGGCCACCCGGTAGGCGCCCCAGAGCACGATGGCGGCCACCGCCGCGTTGGCCACCAGCCGGGAGCTGACCACATAGCGGGCCATCTCCAGGATCGCGTCCCCGTTGGCGCGCTCATGGCGGTGGTTCTGCTCGCCGAAGCGCGCGTCGTTGGCGCGTTCGCGGCGGAACGCCTGCACGGGGCGGATGCCGTTCATGGTCTCGGTGAACGTCACGATCACCGCCGCGATGGCCGTCGACCGCTTGCGGTACACCCGCATGGAGCGGCGCTGGAAGGAGCGGATCAGCAGATACAGCGGCCAGAAGGAGAGCACGGCCGCCCCGCCGAGACCCCAGTCCAGATACAGCAGCGTGATGGAGATATAGACCACCGAGAGCGCGACCCCGAGCAGTTCCTCCAGGCCCTCGATGAGCAGCTCGCGCAGCGACTCGACGTCCGTCGTGGCGCGGGAGATCAGCCGGCCGGAGGTGTAGCGCTCATGGAAGTCCACGCTCAGCGCCTGGGCATGACGGAAGATCCGGCCGCGCAGATCCAGCAGTACGTCCTGGCTGATCCGGGCGGAGGCGCGGATGAACGCGTACTGCAGTGCCCCGGAGGCGAGCGCACAGCCCAGATAGCCCGCGCCGACGGCGATCAGCGGGCCGTGGCCGCCGTCCCGGAAGGCGGGCACGGCGCGGTCGATGGCGTACGCCACGAGCAGCGGACCCGCCTGGACGGCGGCCTGCTGGAGCAGCAGCAGAACGGTCGCCAGCCACACCCGCCGCCGGCGCGGGGAGAGCAGCGAGCGCAGCAGGGCCAGCGACGCGCCCTTGGGGACGGGCAGCACATCGCGGTCGAACGAGTCGTCGGACGATGCCGCCCGGCCCCCGTCCGCGCCCTTGTCGTCCCAGTCGTCCGTGCTCTCCCGCTCCTCCTCGACCGTGGTCATGGGCTTCTCTCCCCCTCCTCGGCTTCCTGCCCGGACATCAGCGAGCGGTACTCCGCGCTCTCCCGCAGCAGCCGGTGATGGGTGCCGACGGCGGCGATCCGGCCCCCCGACAGCAGCGCGACCCGGTCGGCGAGCAGCACGGTGGACGGCCGGTGGGCGACGACCAGCGCGGTCGTGGACGCCAGCACCCGCCGCAGCGCCGCCTCCACCAGCGCTTCGGTGTGCACATCGAGGGCGGACAGCGGGTCGTCGAGCACCAGGAACCGGGGGCCGCCCACGACGGCCCGCGCCAGCGCGAGCCGCTGCCGCTGACCGCCGGACAGGCTCAGCCCCTGCTCGCCGACCTCGGTGTCGGTGCCCTCCGGCAGGGCGTGCACGAAGTCGGCCTGCGCCACCTTCAGGGCCCGCAGCAGCTCCTCCCGCCCCGCGTCGGCGGCGCCCATGAGGACGTTCTCCCCGGCGGTGGCGGAGAACAGCGTGGGCTCCTCGAACGCGACGGCGACCAGGGCGCGCAGCTCGTCCCGGGTGAGTGCGGTGATGTCCCGGCCGTCGAGGGTGATCCGGCCGCGCGTGACCTCGTGGAGCCGGGGGACGAGGGCGGTAAGGGTGGTCTTCCCGGAGCCGGTCGCCCCGACCAGCGCCATGGTCTCGCCGGGCCGGATATGGAGATCGACCCCACGCAGCACGGGCGGCTCGTCCGGCGGCGCGTCCGCGTAGGCGAACTCCACCCCCTCGAACCGCAGCCCGCCCTCGCCCTCTCGCTCTTGGCCGCGCTCCCGCGAAGGCGCGGCCCGAAGCCGGTCGGCGGCCGTGGCCGGTTCCGCGTCCATGACGTCGAAATAGCGGTCGGTGGCCGTGGCCGGTTCCGCGTCCATGACGTCGAAATAGCGGTCGGTGGCCGTGGCCGCGTCCTGGCTCATGGCGAGGAGGAAGCCCAGGGACTCCACCGGCCAGCGCAGCGTCAGGGCGGTGGAGAGGAAGGCGACCAGCGTGCCCGCCGACAGATCCCCGTCGGCCACTCGCACCGTGCCCAGCACCAGCGCCGCGCCGATCGCCAGCTCCGGCAGGGTCATGATCAGCGCCCAGAGCGTGGCCAGCAGCCGCGCCTTGTGCAGTTCGGTGGAGCGGACCTGCTCGGACAGCGTGCGGAAGGCGCGGGCCTGGCTGCGGTGGCGGCCGAAGCCCTTGACGATCCGGACGCCCAGCACGCCCTCCTCCACGACCGTCGTCAGATCGCCGGTCTGGTCCTGCACGGTGCGGGCCACCGCCGAGTACCGCGTCTCGAACAGCGAGCAAAGGATCACCAGGGGCACCGCCGGGATCACCAGGACCAGGCCCAGCGTCCACTCCTGGGACAGCAGAATGGCGAACCCGGCCAGGATGGTGACCCCGTTGACCACCAGGAAGGTGAGCGGGAAGGCCAGGAACATCCGCAGCAGCATCAGATCGGTCGTGGCCCGCGACAGCAGCTGGCCGGAGGCCCAGCGGTCGTGGAAGGAGACCGGTAGCCGCTGCAGATGGCCGTAGAGATCGGCGCGCATCGCGGCCTCGACGGACGCCAGCGGCCGCCCCACCAGCCAGCGCCGCAGCCCGAACAGCCCGGCCTCGGCCGTGCCGAGGGCGAGCAGCAGCGCACCGCCCAGCCACACCCCGCCCGGGTCCCGGTGGGCCACCGGCCCGTCCACCATCCACTTGAGGACCAGCGGGATGACCAGCCCCATACAGGAGGCGACGACCGCCACCCCGGCCGCGCCGAACAGCCGCGCCCGCACCGGGCGCACATATGGCCACAGCCGCAGGAGCGAACGCGTGGCGGAGCGGTGCCGCGGGGCGGCACCGCCTTCCTGGGCGCGGGGTTCACTCGTCACAGCCATCAGTGGGGAGACTACGGTCCGCCACTGACAGTGCTCACTCGGTTTTTTGGCGTAGGTCCACGGAGGTAAGGGCGCGCAGCAGCAGGACCGAGCGTTCCGGAAGCTCGATGGGCGCGCCCGCCGCGAAAAGTGTGCCCGGGGGCGCGTCCTGCTCCTCGCGGGCGGTGTCCAGCAGGAGCTCGTACCCCCGGGCCCAGGGCCGCCCGGGCAGGGTGAAGGAGACCGGCCGCGGGCCCGCGTGCAGCAGCGCGAGGAAGCTGTCGTCGGTGACCGGGGCGCCGTGCGGATCGCGCTGGGGCAGTTCGCGGCCCGACAGATAGGCCCCGAGGGCGGTCGTCGGCGCGTACCAGTCGGATTCGGTCATCTCGGTGCCGTGCGGGGTGAACCACGCCAGGTCGCGCAGCCCCTCCGGGGGGCGGGCCACACCGGAGAAGAAGGCCGGGCGGCGCAGCACCGGATGGGCCCGGCGCAGCCGTATCAGCCGGGCGGTGAGCTCGGTAAGGGCGCGCCAGCCCGGGTCCTCCAGCAGCGACCAGTCCAGCCAGCCGGTCTCGTTGTCCTGGCAGTACGCGTTGTTGTTGCCGCCCTGGGTGCGGCCCAGCTCATCGCCCGCGACCAGCATCGGCACCCCGGTGGACAGCAGCAGGGTGGCCAGCAGATTGCGCAGCTGGCGGCGGCGCAGCGCGCGTATGCCGGGGTCGTCCGTCTCGCCCTCGGCGCCGCAGTTCCAGGCGCGGTTGTCGGGGGAGCCGTCGCGATTGCCCTCCCCGTTGGCCTCGTTGTGCTTGCGCTCGTACGAGACCAGGTCGCGCAGGGTGAGACCGTCGTGCGCGGTGATGAAGTTGACCGAGGCGTACGGGCGGCGGCCACCGCGCTCGTACAGATCGCTGGAGCCGGAGAGCCGGTAGCCCAGATCGCGGGCGTCGGGCAGCGCCCCGCGCCAGAAGTCCCTTACCGCGTCGCGGTAGCGGTCGTTCCACTCCGCCCACAGCGGCGGGAAGGCGCCCACCTGATATCCGCCGGAGCCCACGTCCCACGGCTCCGCGATCAGCTTGACCCGGCGCAGCACGGGATCCTGCGCGATCACGGCGAGGAAGGGGGAGAGCATGTCCACGCCGTGCGCGGCGCGGGCGAGCGCGCTGGCCAGATCGAAGCGGAAGCCGTCCACGCCCATCTCGGTGACCCAGTAGCGCAGCGAGTCGGTGATCAGACGCAGCACCTGGGGCTGGAGGACGTTGAGGGTGTTGCCGCAGCCGGTGAAGTCGGCGTAGCGGCGGGGGTCCTGCTGCAGCCGGTAGTAGCCGCGGTTGTCCACACCGCGCAGCGAGAGGGTGGGGCCCAGCTCATTGGCCTCGGCGGTGTGGTTGTAGACCACGTCGAGGATCACCTCGATCCCGGCGGCGTGCAGGGCCCGCACCATCCGCCGGAACTCCCCGACCTGCCCGCCCCGGGTGCCGCCGGCCGCGTATCCGGCGTGCGGCGCGAAGTAGCCGATGGAGTTGTAGCCCCAGTAGTTGCGCAAGCCCCGGCGCAGCAGATGGTCCTCGTGGGCGAACTGATGCACCGGCAGCAACTCCACCGCCGTGACCCCGAGCCGGGTCAGATGCTCGATCGCCGCTGGATGTGCCAGCCCCGCGTAGGTGCCGCGCAGCTCGGGCGGCACCCCGGGGTGGCGCATGGTGAAGCCGCGCACATGGAGTTCGTAGATCACCGATTCGGCCCAGGGCGTCTTTGGCCGCCGGTCCTCGGTCCACTCGTCGGGCGCGCCGTCCGCCGTGTCGTCGCCGATGACCACGCCCTTGGGGACGTACGGGGCGGAGTCGCGATCGTCCCGTACGGTGTCCGCCACATGCTGCTGCGGCCAGTCCCGCACATGTCCGTAGACCTCCGCGGGCAGCGCGAAGTCCCCGTCCACGGCGCGGGCGTACGGATCCAGCAGCAGCTTCGCCGGATTCCAGCGGGCGCCGGTCCAGGGGTCCCAGCGGCCGTGCACGCGGTAGCCGTAGCGGCGGCCGGGCAGCACTCCGGGGACGAAGCCGTGCCAGACCTCATGGGTGAGCTCGGTGAGCGGGCAGCGGAGCTCGTGGCCGTCGTCGTCGA
>NZ_JAAAYH010000099.1:0-23964 GCF_018035285.1 Streptomyces sp. MK37H
CGTCGGCGGTAAGAAGCGCCCCAAGGCGCTGAGCTGCACGCTGGTGCTGTCCGTCGCGGGTGCCCTGGCCGCCGCGACGACCGCCGCCGTGCTCTTCCAGGTGCTCCCCGGCGGCTCCGACGACAGTGCCGACCAGAACGCCGGGACACCCCGTCCGTCCGCCACGGAACAGGAGCCGGGAGCCGGGGACACCGGCTCCGAAAAGGGCGATGTGCCCAAGAGGTTCATCGGCACCTGGCAGGGCGACCTGACCTCCGACTCGGGCATCCCGGTGGGCACCCTGACCATCACCTTCCGCCAGGGGCACACCGGGCAGGACGTCGCCAGTGGCCGGGTCAAGCTGTCGGTACTGCGCTGCGACAGCACATGGAAGCTGGTCTCGGCCGCCCCGAAACAACTCCACCTCGACGCGCGCCTCAAGGGCTCCGAGCCCCAGCAGGGGTGCAGCGACTCCTCGACGGACGAGCACTTCACCCTCACCTCCGACGGGACGATCAGCTACAAGGCGAAGGACAAACAGGCGGGCGATCCCACAGGCACCCTCCGCAGGCTCAGATGAGCGCGGAGCGACGGGTGCGGCGGGTACACGGGTTACAGATGTGCCTGACACGTACTCGTACAGGCGTACAGGCCCTGGCGTACTCTGGGTCGGTCCACCCATAAACCTCCGAAAGGTACGCCCCGGTGACCGCAAACGCAGAGGTGCAGGCAGTCCTCGACCGCGCCGCCGACGGGGGTCGGATCACCCCACAAGAGGCGCTCGACCTTTACCGCTCGGCTCCGCTGCACGCGCTGGGGGCCGCGGCCGACGCGGTCCGCCGCCGTCGCTACGCGGGCACCGAGCACATCGCGACATACATCATCGAACGGAACATCAACTACACCAACGTCTGCGTGACGGCGTGCAAGTTCTGCGCCTTCTACGCCCCTCCGAAGGACACCGCGAAGGGCTGGACCCGCGACCTCGACGACATCCTGCGCCGCTGCGCGGAGACCGTCGAACTGGGCGGCACGCAGATCATGTTCCAGGGCGGCCACCACCCGGACTACGGGGTGGAGTACTACGAGAAGCACTTCTCGGCGATCAAGCAGGCGTTCCCGCAGCTGGTGATCCACTCGCTGGGAGCCTCCGAGGTCGAGCACATGGCGCGGATCTCGGGCGTCTCGGCCGAGGAGGCCATCCGCCGCATCCACGCGGCCGGTCTCGACTCCTTCGCGGGCGCGGGCGCCGAGCTGCTGCCCGAGCGGCCGCGCAAGGCCATCGCGCCGCTGAAGGAGTCCGGTGAGCGCTGGCTGGAGATCATGGAGATCGCCCACAACCTCGGTGTGGAGTCCACCTCCACCATGCTGATGGGCACCGGCGAGACCAACGCCGAGCGGATCGAGCACATCCGCATGATCCGCGACGTACAGGACCGGACGGGCGGCTTCCGCGCCTTCATCCCGTACACCTACCAGCCCGAGAACAACCATCTGAAGGGCCGTACGCAGGCGACCGTCTTCGAGTACCTGCGGATGATCGCCATCGCGCGGCTGTTCCTCGACAACGTGGCCCACATCCAGGGTTCCTGGCTGACCGTCGGCAAGGAGGCCGGCCAGCTGGCCCTGCACTACGGGGCGGACGACCTGGGCTCGGTGATGCTGGAGGAGAACGTGGTCTCCTCGGCGGGCGCCCCCCACCGGTCCAACCGGATGGAGCTGCTCCACCTCATCCGCGCCGCCGGGCGGGTCCCCGCGCAGCGCGCGACGACGTACGAGCACCTCGTGGTGCACGACGACCCGGCGAACGACCCGGTCGACGACCACGTCGTCTCGCACCTGTCCTCGACGGCGATCGACGGCGGCACGGCCCACCCCGAGCTGACGGTGATCCAGGCGTCCTGATGCTCACGCTCCACGCGGCGCCCGTCGTCCGGGTCACCCCCGGCGACGCGGCGCCGCTGCACGACGCCGCCGTCGCGGTCGACGGCGACCGCATCGCGGCCATCGGCCCCCTGGCGGAGCTGCGCGAGACCTATCCGCGGGCCCGGGTGCGGGAGTGGCCCGGGGAGCTCGGCCCGGCCCTGGTCCACGAGGGCCCGGTGCCGGACGCGCCCAGCCCGCGGGAGCGGATCCACGCCCTGCTGCGGCGGGGCGCGACCGCCGTCCTCGCCCACCACCTCGGCGACGCCGAGCTGCGCGCGGCCGCCCACCGGGGCGGCATCGCCGTCCTGGACCGGCCGCGCCCGCCCGTCCTCGCCCCTGCGGGCCGCGCCGATCTGGCCGTCTTCGACGCGGACGGCGCCTGCCTGGCCACGGTGGTGGCCGGGCGGCTGGTGCACCGGCGCCGCTGAGGCACGCCGAGCCCCGGGCGGATGTGCGGGGCCCGCGAGGTGAACAATGGGGGCGTGAGCCGAGCATCCCTGGACAAGCAGCCGCACGAAGTCGCCGCCATGTTCGACGACGTGGCGGCCAATTACGACCTCACCAACGATGTGCTGTCGCTCGGGCAGGCCCGGCTGTGGCGCAAGGCCGTCGCCCGGGCCGTGGACGCGCGCGCCGGTGAGCGGGTGCTGGACCTCGCCGCCGGTACGGGGACGTCCTCGCTGCCGTTCCGGGAGGCGGGCGCGTACGTGGTGCCGTGCGACTTCTCGCTCGGGATGCTCCGCGAGGGCAAGAAGCGCCATCCGGGGCTGCCACTGACGGCGGGCGACGCGACCCGGCTGCCCTTCGCGGACGGGGTCTTCGACGCCGTCACCATCTCCTTCGGGCTGCGGAACGTCCAGGACACGCAGGGGGCGCTGCGCGAGATGCTGCGGGTGACCCGGCCCGGCGGACGGGTCGTCATCTGCGAGTTCAGCCACCCCACATGGCAGCCGTTCCGCACGCTCTACACCGAGTATCTGATGCGCGCGCTGCCGCCGATCGCGACGTCGGTCAGCAGCAACCCGGACGCGTATGTCTACCTCGCCGAGTCCATCCGCGCCTGGCCGGACCAGCCCGGTCTCGCCGCCCGGCTGCGGTCGGCGGGCTGGGAGCGCCCGGCCTGGCGCAACCTCACCGGCGGCGTGGTGGCCCTCCACCGGGCGTACAAGCCGTAAGGCGGCCGGTAACCGGGACACAAGCCGTAAGGCGGCCGTACGATCCGTAAGGCGGCCATGGGGGCCCCGGGGCCGGTCCGCGGGGGATGGGGCCGGGGGACGGCCCTTCGCGAGTGCCGGAGTATCGCCCCCCATAGACTGCAGCTGTCCAGTGCCCGGCGCGACCGGCACGCCGTTACCGAGGCTTGGGGAGACCCCGCGTGAGCGAGACCGCACCCACCGAGAGCGCGTCCTCCGGGATCTCGGAGCGCAGCGCCGATGTGATCGTCGTCGGCGCCGGACCGGCCGGCTCCACCACCGCGTACTACCTCGCCAAGGCGGGGCTGGATGTGCTGCTGCTGGAGAAGACGGCCTTTCCGCGCGAGAAGGTGTGCGGTGACGGCCTGACCCCGCGCGCCACCAAGCAGCTCGTGTCCATGGGCATCGACATCTCCGAGGAGGCGGGCTGGCTGCGCAACCGGGGCCTGCGGATCCTCGGCGGCGGGGTGCGGCTCCAGCTCGACTGGCCGGAGCTGGCCGCGTACCCCAACTACGGCCTGGTCCGTAAGCGCGACGACTTCGACGAGCAGCTGGCGCGGCAGGCCCAGAAGGCCGGGGCCCGGCTGTACGAGCGCTGCACTGTGGGCGCCCCGATCACCGACGGGCGCACCGGCCGGATCACCGGGGTCGAGGCCAAGCTGGGCGAGGAGAAGACGCCCGTCACCTTCCACGCGCCCCTGGTGGTCGCCGCCGACGGCAACTCGACCCGGCTCTCGCTCGCCATGGGGCTGCACCGGCGCGAGGACCGCCCGATGGGCGTGGCCGTGCGGACGTACTTCACCTCGCCCCGCCATGACGACGACTACCTGGAGTCCTGGCTGGAGTTGTGGGACCGGCGCGGTGTGGAGGACCGGCTGCTGCCCGGCTACGGCTGGATCTTCGGCATGGGCGACGGCACGAGCAATGTGGGCCTGGGCGTCCTCAACACCTCGTCCTCCTTCAAGGAACTCGACTGGCGCGAGGTCCTCAAGGCGTGGTGCGCCTCGATGCCGGAGGACTGGGGCTACACCCCGGAGAACATGACCGGCCCGATCCGCGGCGCCGCGCTCCCCATGGCCTTCAACCGTCAGCCGCACTACACCTGCGGGCTGCTGCTCGTCGGGGACGCGGGCGGCATGGTCAACCCGTTCAACGGGGAGGGCATCGCCTATGCGATGGAATCCGGGCAGATCGCCGCGGATGTGATCGTCCAGGCCCATGCCCGCGCCACCGCCCCCCAGCGCGAACTGGCCCTCCAGCGCTACCCGAAGGTGCTCAAGGACACCTACGGCGGCTACTACACGCTGGGCCGGGCGTTCGTGAAGCTGATCGGCAACCCGAAGGTCATGAAGCTGGCGACACAGCGCGGGCTGACGCATCCGATGCTGATGCGGTTCACGCTCAAGCTGCTGGCGAATCTGACCGATCCGACGGGCGGCGACGCCATGGACCGCATCATCAACGGCCTCACCAAGGTGACCCCGCGCGCCTGACGGCCCCGTAAGGGCCTCGGCTCGACCGAAGGGCGGCCGGCGCCCCGTAGGGGCGCGGCTGTATCAATATGCGGCTCCGCCGCGGGGCGCGACCAGCCACGACGGCGCCGCAGCCGACCGACAACGCATCGCGGCACTTCCAGACGTATTGCGGCACTCCAGCGGAGCGCTCAGGCGCCCGGGCCGCCGCTCGCTATGACGCCGAACGGCGCCCGGCCCGCATCCGTCAGCCAGGCCATCCGGCCGATCTCCTCGGCCGACATGGCCGGCATCAGCACCGAACCGCCCAGGTCCTGCGCCCTGCCGACCACCGCGTCGCAGTCCGTCACCTCGAAGTACGGCAGCCACTGCGGCGGTGTCGAATGCCCCTCCTGAAGCTGGGCGACGCCGCCGAAGGAGCCCTCCCGGCCGGCGCCGGACGTCATCAGCACCGTGTACGACCCGCCGGGGAAGGACATCTCCTCGGTGTCCCAGCCGAAGATCTTGCGGTAGAAGGCGAGGTCCTTCGCGGGATCGGGGGAGTGCAGCTCGGTCCAGCACAGGGTGCCGGGGTCGGTGACCGCGTCCAGCCCCGCCGTCCTGCCGGGCTGCCAGACGGCGAAGCGGGCGCCGCCGGGGTCGGTGAACTGGGCCATCCGCCCTTCCTCGAAGACGTCGAACGGAGCGAGCCGCACCGTGCCGCCCGCCTGCTCGACGGTCTTGGCGGTGGCCTCGGCGTCGGGGGTGTGGAAGTACGGCGTCCAGGCGGAGCGCGCGCCCTCCTCGGTGAGCGGCCCGACGGCCGCGACGGTCTTCCGGTCCAGGGTGAAGAAGCCGTACCCGCCCGCGTCGGGGCCTGCCGACTCGAAGCGCCAGCCCAGCAGGGAGCCGTAGAACGCCACGGCCGCTTCGGTGTCGGGGGCGCCCAGATCGAGCCAGTTGGGGGCGCCGGGGACGTAATCGGTGGTGAGCATGGGGCGCTCCTTCGACGGTCGGGCGCGAAGGCGCAGGAGAGTTCTGCAGGAGTGTTCTGCCGGAGATTGCCTCGTTCTGTCCGGTACTGCCTCGTTACTCAGTCTGGCACCGGGTACCGACAGCCGCCGCCGGGCTCGACATGACGTCGCCGTGCGGCGGTGGTGACAATGAAGGCAGGGGGGCGCCGTGTGCGCCAGCCGCGGCGACGCCGGACCGATGGGGCCCACGGGGCCGGATCCACCGCCGGTGGGCCTGGCAGGAGGTACACCATGACGAAGGCAGCGGACATCATGCACCCGGGCGCGCAGTGGGTACCGGAGAACGAGACGGTGCTGCGTGCCGCCCAGCTGATGCGGGACCTGGGCGTGGGGGCCCTCCCGGTCAGCGACGCCAACGAGCGGCTGTGCGGCATCGTGACCGACCGCGACATCGTCATCGGATGCGTCGCGGAGGGCGCCGACCCTTCGGGGACGCCCGTCGGGGCGCTCACCAAGGGCACCCCGCGCTGGATTCCCGCGGACGCCGATGTCAGGGACGTCCTGCGGGAGATGGAGGAGCACAAGATCCGCAGGCTTCCGGTGATCGACCAGAACAAGCGGCTGGTCGGAATGATCTCCGAGGCGGATCTGGCCCATCACCTCAGCGACGACCTCCTCGGCGAGTTCGTGGAGAAGGTCTACGCGCAGTAGGGAGGGAAGGACGTGGGGCCGCCGTCCACGGCGGGACGGCGGCCCCAGGATCCAAACTGACCGACGGATGACCGGCGGGCGTCTTACAGGACGCGCACGGCCCCGGTGGGCATGTCGTAGTCCAGCGGGCGCTCGACGATCCCGGTGCTCGAGTTCTGGGCGCCGATGAACTTGCCGCCGCCGACGTAGACGCCGACGTGGTAAGCGCTGCCGGCGCTGCCCCAGTAGAGCAGGTCGCCCGGCTGGAGGGAGTCCAGCGAGACCGGGGTGCCGGCGGTGGACTGGTCCTGCGAGACCCGCGGCAGGCTCACGCCGACCTGCTTGAAGGCGGCCTGGGTCAGCCCGGAGCAGTCGTAGGAGGACGGACCGCTGGAGCCGAGCACATACGCCTTGCCCAGCTGCGCCTTGAGGAAGCTGATCAGGGTCGCGGCATTGCCGGAGGCGTTGCTGACGCTGGTGGTGGAGAGCGTGGTGCGCTCGGCGGAGCGCGACGCCTTCGCCGCCTGGGCCTTGGCCTCGGCCGCGCGCTTGGCGGCCGCCTTACGAGCCGCCTCCCGGGCTTCCTTCGCCTTGCGGTCGGCCTCCGCCTTGGCCTTCTTGGCGGCGATCTTCGCGTGGGCGGCCGCCTGGTCCTTCTGGGCCTGGAGCTCATAGTCGGACGCCGCCTGCTGGGTGGCGTCCGCGGTCTGGGCGGCCGTGCTCGCCAGCGTGGCGCTGACGGTCGGCATCTCCAGCGTGGACTCGGCGGGAGCGGCGTTGTTCTCCGTGGCGGAGGCGGGCACGGCGGCACCGGCCACCGCGAGGGTGAGGAAGCCACCGGTCACCCCTGCGCGGAGCGCACGCGTCGACGCGGCACGGCGGGGCTTCCGGTGGCTGGGTATGTGTGCGACTGGGGACATAGGTCACTGGCTACCAGGGCCCTAAGGCCCAGATCAACAAAAGTGGGGTGCGCCACATTTGACGTGCACACGCCCAAAAACCGGGCCAAATGATCTCCATGGCCCACTCGGTCGCCTTGCCCGAATTTCGCGATCATGTGTCTACGCACGGCATTTGACGGCCATACCGGGACAGCGCGGGACCTACCACCGATGCCGCCCGCATACAAAGGGTTCCCGTGAAATCTAGATCCACAACCCGTCTGGGCGTGGGATACCTCACTCGCTCCGACCCGCTCGTGAACGCGTGCGCGGAGCGGTGATCGCGAACGTACGCGAACCCGTGATCAATCGTCCCGGGACGAAGGTCACTCATGAGGATGGATGGCGCTTATCAGCTGACGTCGTTCAGAGCAAATTTGCATGTATGTACCATGTCTTGGTAGGGGCGCAACGCGCTCACCTGTAATGACGTCTCTGAATGTCACCTCTCGTGGTCGTTCGGATGCTTCATGTACAAGATCACCGCTCATCCGACTTCATGATCCTTCGTCAGGTGGTGGAGATCACAAAGACGTTGTCGTACCCCGTGTCGCAGATCACAGACCGACGGGCATAGGATGCAGGCGAAACGGGCTTGTGAACTGCCTCACATGTGCGCGATCTTCGTGGGGTGGCGGCATGTCCGTGCGGTCCGCCAAGCAGTCATCGTCGACTGAAGGGAGCGAGGACGGTGAACGCATACGCGCCCATCCTCGTACTGGGAGCCCTCGGGGCAGGTTTTGCGATCTTCTCGGTTTTCATGGCCGCGATCATCGGCCCCAAGCGCTACAACCGGGCCAAGCTCGAAGCCTATGAGTGCGGCATCGAGCCGACTCCGCATCCGGCCGGCGGTGGGCGCTTCCCCATCAAGTACTACCTGACGGCGATGCTCTTCATCGTCTTCGACATCGAGATCGTCTTCCTCTACCCCTGGGCCGTCACCTTCGACGCCCTCGGCCTGTTCGGGCTCGTGGAGATGCTCCTCTTCGTGCTCACGGTCTTCGTCGCCTATGCCTACGTGTGGCGGCGTGGCGGTCTGGAGTGGGACTAAAGGGGCTCTAGAGGAGATAGGGGAAACATCGCATGGGTATCGAAGAGAAGCTCCCGAGTGGGTTCCTGCTCACCACCGTGGAACAGGCCGCCGGGCTGGCCCGTAAGTCCTCCGTCTTCCCGGCCACCTTCGGTCTGGCCTGTTGCGCCATCGAAATGATGACCACCGGCGCGGGGCGCTACGACCTCGCGCGCTTCGGCATGGAGGTCTTCCGCGGCTCGCCCCGCCAGGCGGATCTGATGATCGTCGCCGGGCGCGTCAGCCAGAAGATGGCCCCGGTGCTGCGCCAGGTCTACGACCAGATGCCGAACCCTAAGTGGGTCATCTCCATGGGCGTCTGCGCCTCCTCCGGGGGGATGTTCAACAACTACGCGATCGTGCAGGGCGTCGATCACATCGTCCCGGTCGACATCTATCTGCCCGGCTGTCCGCCGCGGCCCGAGATGCTCATGGACTCGATCCTCAAGCTGCACGAGAAGATCCGCGAGGAGAAGCTCGGCGTCAATCGCGAGCGTGCGGCCCGTGAGGCGGAGGAAGCGGCGCTGAAGGCGCTGCCGATGATCGAGATGAAGGGGCTGCTTCGGTGAGCGAGGCCAACGGGGCCAACGGGGTCAACCCGGACAAGGACCTCAACGCTGAGAACCTCCCCGGCCGCCGCGGCGACCAGGGCGAGCCCATCCGCGTCCAGCGCGGGATGTTCGGCGCCAACAACGGCGGCGACACCACCGGCTACGGCGGGCTGGTGCGCCCCGTACGGCTGCCCGGCCAGGCCACCCGGCCGTACGGGGGCTGGTTCGACCAGGTCGCCGACGAGCTCGAGGGCGCGCTCGAGGAGCAGTCGCTGCTCCCGGAGAACGCGATCGAGAAGACCGTCGTGGACCGCGGTGAGCTGACCTTCCACATCGCCCGGGAGCACCTCCCGCGGGTCGCCCGGACCCTGCGGGACGACCCGGCGCTCCGCTTCGAGCTGTGCACCGGCGTCAGCGGAGTCCACTTCCCCGGCGACAAGGGCCGTGAGCTGCACGCCGTCTACCACCTGCGGTCGATCACCCATGGCCGGATGATCCGGCTGGAGGTGAGCGCTCCGGATGCCGACCCGCACATCCCGTCGATCGTCGATGTCTATCCGACCAACGACTGGCATGAGCGCGAGACCTACGACTTCTTCGGCCTGATCTTCGACGGTCATCCCGCGCTGACGCGGATCATGATGCCCGACGACTGGCAGGGCTTCCCGCAACGCAAGGACTACCCGCTCGGCGGCATCCCCGTCGAGTACAAGGGCGCCCAGATCCCGGCTCCGGACCAGCGGAGGTCGTACAGCTGATGACTGCCCCCCACGCAACGCCTTCGGCCTCGGCGCGCGAGACAACAGAAGGCACCGTCTACACCGTCACCGGCGGCGACTGGGACGAGGTCGTGGCCGCCGCGGCGAAGGCCGACGACGAGCGGATCATCGTCAACATGGGTCCGCAGCACCCCTCCACCCATGGAGTGCTCCGGCTGATCCTGGAGATCGACGGTGAGACGGTCACCGAGGCCCGCTGCGGAATCGGTTATCTGCACACCGGAATCGAGAAGAACCTCGAATTCCGGAACTGGACGCAGGGCACCACCTTCGTGACGCGCATGGACTATCTGACGCCCTTCTACAACGAGGCGGCGTACTGCCTGGGCGTCGAGAGGCTGCTCGGCATCGAGGACCAGGTCCCGGACCGCGCCTCGGTGATCCGGGTGCTGCTGATGGAGCTCAACCGGCTCTCCTCGCATCTGGTGGCCATCGCCACCGGCGGTATGGAGCTCGGCGCGACCACGATCATGATCTACGGCTTCCGGGACCGCGAGCTGATCCTGGACGTCTTCGAGCTGATCACCGGCCTGCGGATGAACCACGCGTACATCCGGCCCGGCGGGCTCGCCCAGGACCTGCCGCCGGGGGCGGTCGACCAGATCCGGGCCCTCCTGAAGACGATGCGGAAGAACCTGCCCGAGTACGACAAGCTCGCCACCGGGAACCCGATCTTCAAGGCCCGGCTCCAGGACGTGGGCTACCTCGACCTCGCCGGCTGCATGGCGCTCGGCGTGACCGGCCCGATACTGCGGGCCACCGGGCTGCCGCACGATCTGCGCAAGACCGATCCGTACTGCGGCTATGACACCTATGACTTCGAGGTGCCGACCGCCGAGACCTGCGACGCCTACGGCCGGTTCCTGATCCGGCTGGAGGAGATGCGCCAGTCGCTGCGGATCGTCGAGCAGTGCCTGGAGCGGCTGGAGCCGGGCCCGGTGATGGTCGCGGACAAGAAGATCGCCTGGCCCGCACAGCTCGCACTCGGCCCGGACGGCCTCGGCAACTCCCTGGACCACATCAAGAACATCATGGGCACCTCCATGGAGGCCCTGATCCACCACTTCAAGCTGGTGACCGAGGGATTCCGGGTCCCGCCCGGACAGGCGTACGCGGCGATCGAGTCGCCCAAGGGCGAACTGGGTGCCCATGTGGTCAGCGATGGCGGCACCCGCCCGTATCGCGTCCACTTCCGCGACCCGTCCTTCACCAATCTGCAGGCCGTGGCGGCGATGTGCGAGGGCGGCCAGGTCGCCGATGTGATCGTCGCTGTCGCGTCCATCGACCCCGTGATGGGAGGAGTGGACCGGTGACTGATGTCCAGCTGGGGATGCCGGAGCTGCCGGCCCCCGACTACCCGGCCGAGGTGCGCACCCGGCTCGAGGCGGACGCCCGGGAGGTGATCGCCCGCTACCCGGACAGCCGCAGCGCACTGCTGCCGCTGCTGCACCTGGTGCAGTCCGAGGAGGGCCATGTCACCCGTACCGGCATGCGGTTCTGCGCCGAGATGCTGGGCCTGACCACCGCCGAGGTCACCGCGGTCGCCACCTTCTACACGATGTACCGGCGCAAGCCCTCCGGCGACTACCAGGTGGGGGTGTGCACCAACACCCTGTGCGCGGTGATGGGCGGCGACGCGATCTTCGAGGAGCTGCAGAGCCATCTGGGGGTGGGCAACGGGGAGACCACCGAGGACGGCAAGGTCACCCTGGAGCACATCGAGTGCAACGCGGCCTGCGACTTCGCACCCGTGGTGATGGTCAACTGGGAGTTCTTCGACAACCAGACCGTCGAGTCCGCCAAGGCGCTGGTCGACGAGTTGCGGGCGGGCCGGACCGTCGAGCCGACCCGGGGCGCGCCGCTGTGCACCTACAAGGAGACCGCCCGCATCCTGGCCGGCTTCCCCGACGCCCGCCCGGGCGCCGTCGAGGCCGGTGGCTCCGCGGGGCCCGCCTCGCTGGTCGGGCTGCGGCTGGCCAAGGGGGAGGTCGCTCCCGGCCGGGTCGTCTCGCCGAGGTCCGCCGACGCCCCGCAGGACGAGGCGCCGCCGACGCATCCCAGCTCGCATGACGCGCCGCAGCGGACCTCCGCCTCGGATCCGCACCACCCGGCGGGTCCGGTCGCCGAGGAGGGGGAGTGATGACCGTGACAACCGAGATCAATGGGCACAGCCCCGAGAAGCTGCTGGCACCCGTGCTCTCCGCGTTCTGGGACCAGCCGAACTCCTGGTCCCTGCGCACCTATCTGCGGCACGAGGGCTACGAGGGCATGCGCAAGGCCCTCGCGATGGACCCCGACGCGGTGATCGCGCTGGTGAAGGAGGCGGGTCTGCGCGGCCGCGGCGGCGCCGGCTTCCCCACCGGAATGAAGTGGCAGTTCATTCCGCAGGGCGACGGCAAGCCGCACTATCTCGTCGTCAACGCCGATGAGTCGGAACCGGGCACCTGTAAGGACATCCCCCTTCTCTACGCCAATCCGCACTCCCTCATCGAGGGCATGATCATCGCCTGTCATGCCATCCGCTCCGAGCACGCCTTCATCTATCTGCGCGGCGAGGTCGTCCCCGTGCTGCGGCGGCTGCACGAGGCCGTGCGCGAGGCATACGAGGAGGGCTACCTCGGCACCGCGGAACAGCGGCGGCGGAAGCTGGGGGTGGACGGACTGCCCGGTCTCGACATCACCGTGCACGCGGGCGCCGGTGCGTACATCTGTGGTGAGGAGACCGCGCTGCTGGACTCGCTGGAGGGCCGCCGCGGCCAGCCTCGGCTGCGGCCTCCCTTCCCCGCGGTCGCCGGTCTGTACGCGTGCCCCACTGTTGTCAATAACGTCGAATCCATCGCCTCGGTTCCCGCGATCCTCAACAAGGGCAAGGAATGGTTCCGTTCGATGGGCAGCGAGAAGTCCCCGGGCTTCACGCTCTACTCGCTGTCCGGCCATGTGGCCAACCCCGGACAGTACGAGGGCCCGCTCGGGATCACCCTGCGCCAGCTGCTCGACATGAGCGGCGGGATGCGCCCAGGGCACCGGCTGAAGTTCTGGACCCCGGGCGGCTCGTCCACCCCGCTGCTCACCGATGAGCACCTCGATGTCCCGCTGGACTACGAGGGCGTGGGCGCGGCCGGGTCGATGCTGGGCACCAAGGCGCTCCAGTGCTTCGACGAGACCACCTGCGTGGTGCGGGCCGTGACCCGGTGGACCGAGTTCTACGCGCATGAGTCCTGCGGCAAGTGCACACCCTGCCGCGAGGGCACGTACTGGCTGGTTCAGCTGTTGCGCGACCTCGAGGCCGGCAAGGGCCGCATGGAGGACCTCGACAAGCTGGCGGACATCGCCGACAACATCAACGGCAAGTCCTTCTGCGCCCTCGGCGACGGCGCGGCCAGCCCCATCTTCTCCTCGCTGAAGTACTTCCGCGAGGAGTACGAGCAGCACATCACCGGCGGAGGCTGTCTGTTCGACCCGGCCAAGTCCACTGTGTGGGCCGACCAGCCGCGCTCCACTCACCTGGGGGTGAACGCATGACCGTGACCACCAACGCACCCTCGTCGGGCGGGGAGGCGGCGGTGCCGCGAGAAGATCTGGTCTCCGTCACCATCGACGGGATCGAGATCTCCGTTCCCAAGGGGACGCTGGTCATCCGCGCCGCCGAACTGCTCGGCATCGAGATCCCGCGGTTCTGCGACCATCCGCTCCTCGACCCGGCCGGCGCCTGCCGCCAGTGCATCGTCGAGGTGGAGGGCCAGCGCAAGCCGATGGCCTCCTGCACCATCACCTGCACCGACGGGATGGTGGTCAAGACGCAGCTCACCTCGCCGGTGGCCGAGAAGGCCCAGCGCGGGGTGATGGAGCTGCTGCTGATCAACCACCCGCTGGACTGCCCGGTCTGCGACAAGGGCGGTGAATGCCCGCTCCAGAACCAGGCGATGAGCGCCGGACAGGCCGACAGCCGGTTCGAGGGGCAGAAGCGGACGTTCGCCAAGCCGGTCCCGATCTCGGCCCAGGTGCTGCTGGACCGCGAGCGCTGTGTGCTGTGCGCGCGCTGCACCCGCTTCTCCAACCAGATCGCGGGCGACCCGATGATCGAGCTGCTGGAGCGGGGCGCGCTGCAGCAGGTGGGCACCGGTGAGGGCGACCCGTTCGAGTCGTACTTCTCCGGGAACACCATCCAGATCTGCCCGGTGGGCGCCCTGACTTCGGCGGCGTACCGCTTCCGCTCCCGCCCCTTCGACCTGGTCTCCTCGCCGAGTGTGTGCGAGCACTGCGCGGGGGGCTGCGCGACCCGCACCGACCACCGGCGCGGCAAGGTCATGCGGCGGCTTGCGGCGGACGACCCCGAGGTCAACGAGGAGTGGATCTGCGACAAGGGGCGCTTCGGCTTCCGCTACGCCCAGCTGCCGGAGCGGCTCACCACCCCGCTGGTGCGCGACCGCGAGACGGGGAAGCTGGAGCCGGTGAGCTGGCCCGAGGCGCTGGACGCGGCGGCCGAGGGGCTCAGCATGGCGCGCGGCCGCACCGGCGTGCTCACCGGCGGCCGGCTGACCGTCGAGGACGCCTACGCCTACGCGAAGTTCGCGCGGCTCGCTCTGGACACCAACGACATCGATTTCCGGGCCCGTCTCCACAGCGATGAGGAGGCCGACTTCCTGGCCACCCACATCGCGGGCCGGGGGCGTGACCTGGACGGCGGCGGACTCACCTACACCGCGCTGGAGAAGGCCCCGGCCGTGCTGCTGGTCGGCTTCGAGGCCGAGGAGGAGTCGCCCGGCGTGTTCCTGCGGCTGCGCAAGGCGCACCGCAAGCACGGACAGCGCACCTTCTCGCTGGCCACCCACGCCACCCGGGGCCTTGAGAAGGCGGGCGGTACCCTGCTGCCGGCCGCCCCCGGTACCGAGACCGAGTGGCTGGACGCCATCGCCGGCCGCACCGGTCTGGACGCGGGCGGCGAGCGGGCCGCCGAGGCGCTGCGCGAAGAGGGCGCGGTGATCATCGTGGGCGAGCGGCTGGCGTCCGTGGCGGGCGGGCTCACCGCCGCCGTACGGGCCGCCGCCGCCACCGGCGCCACGCTCGCCTGGATTCCGCGCCGGGCGGGGGAGCGGGGCGCGATCGAGGCGGGGGCGCTGCCCGGGCTGCTGCCCGGTGGCCGTCCGGCCCATGACCCGCGGGCCCGCGAGGAGGTCTCCTCCGTCTGGGGCACCGTCGACCTGCCGCATCAGGTGGGCCGGGACACCGGCCAGATCATCGAGGCCGCGGCGGTCGGCGGGCTCGGGGCGCTGCTGGTCGCGGGCGTCGAGGTCGCCGATCTGCCCGATCCGGCGCGGGCCCTGGAGGCCCTGGACGCGGTGGACTTCGTGGTCAGCCTGGAGCAGCGGCCCTCGGAGGTCACCGAGCGGGCCGATGTGGTGCTGCCGGTCGCGGCGGTCGTCGAGAAGTCCGGCACCTTCCTCAACTGGGAGGGCCGGGCCCGGCCGTTCGAAGCCGCGCTCAAGCCCGACCAGATGACCCGCCGCCACACCCTCCCGGACGCCCGGGTGCTGCACATGCTGGCCGACGCGCTGGACGCGCCCCTGGACCTGCCGGACGTCGAGGCCGTACGCGCCGAGATGACCCGGCTGGGCACCTGGCAGGGCCCGCGCGCCACCGCCTCGCTGGAGACGGGCGGTCCGCTGCCCCGGCCGGCCGAGGGCGAGGCGGTGCTCGCCGGCCATCGGCTGCTGCTCGACCAGGGCCGGCTCCAGGACGGCGATCCGGCGCTGGCCGGGACCCGCCACGCGGCCGTGGCCCGGCTGTCGGCGGCCACGGCGGACGAGGCCGGGGTCGAGGACGGCCGGCTCGTCCGCGTCACCGGCCCGGCCGGTTCGGTCCAGCTGCCGCTGAGCGTCACCGCGATGCCCGACCGGGTGGTCTGGCTGCCGCTGGCCTCCGTCGGCGGCGGTGTCCAGCGCGATCTGGGGGCCCGCCCCGGCGATGTCGTGACGATCACTGCCCCCGCGACGGAGGTGACCCAGTGAGGATTCTCGCCGCAGAGGACCTGTCGATGTTCGGCCGCGACCCGTGGTGGCTGATCGTGATCAAGGCCGTCTTCTGCTTCGCCTTCCTGATGGTGACGGTGCTCATCTCCATCGTCATGGAGCGCAAGGTGGTCGGCTGGATGCAACTGCGCATCGGCCCCAACCGCCACGGCCCCTGGGGCATGCTGCAGTCCCTCGCGGACGGCGTGAAGCTGATGCTCAAGGAGGACGTGGTCGTCAAGGGCGCGGACAAGGTGGTCTACGTCCTGGCGCCGGTCGTCGCGGCCATCCCCGCCTTCATGGCGGTCGCGGTGATGCCGTTCGGCCCGGCCGGCGGCGAGGTCTCGGTCTTCGGGCACCGCACCGCGATGCAGCTGACCGATCTGCCGATCGCCGTCCTCTACATCCTCGCCACCGCCTCGGTCGGCATCTACGGCATCGTGCTGGCGGGCTGGTCCTCCGGATCGACGTATCCGCTCCTGGGCGGCCTGCGCTCCTGCGCCCAGATGATCAGCTACGAGATCGCGATGGGGCTCTCCTTCGCGGCCGTCTTCCTCTACTCCGGGTCGATGTCGACCTCGCAGATCGTCGAATCGCAGCAGGACCGCTGGTACGCGGTGCTGCTGCCGGTCTCGTTCCTCATCTACATCGTCTCGATGATCGGTGAGACCAACCGGGCGCCGTTCGACATGCCGGAGTCCGAGGGCGACCTGGTCGGCGGCTTCAACACCGAGTACTCCTCGATCAAGTTCGCGATGTTCATGCTCGCCGAGTACATCAACATGGTCACCGTCTCGATGGTCGCCGTCACCCTCTTCCTCGGCGGCTGGCGGGCGCCCTGGCCGATCAGCACCTTCTGGGAGGGCGCCAACCACGGCTGGTGGCCGCTGCTGTGGTTCGTCGGCAAGGTCGTGACATCGCTGTTCGTCTTCATCTGGGTGCGCGGCACGCTGCCGCGCGTCCGCTACGACCAGTTCATGAAGCTGGGCTGGAAGGTGCTCATCCCGATCTCGATGGTCTGGCTGATGCTGGTCGCCACCGTCCGGGCGCTGCGCAACGAGAACTACGACTACCAGGACATCGTGCTCTACGTGGGCGGCGCGGTGATCGCGCTGCTGCTGCTGTCCTTCGTGGTCGACTTCTTCCGCGACCGTTCGGCGCAGGCCGAGGCCGGAGCGGAACAGGGACCGGAGCCCGCCTTCGATCCGATGGCGGGAGGTTTCCCGGTGCCGCCGCTGCCCGGCCAGACCTTGCCGCCAGTCCCCCGCCGACGTCCGCGCACCGAGCGTGAGTTGATTGTCAGTGGTGGCCCCGACACTGTCAGTGACGGAAAGGAGGCCGACGGTGTCTGACTTCCAGAATCCGGTGGCCGGCTTCGGCGTGACCTTCAAGGCCATGTTCAAGAAGCGGCTCACCGAACAGTACCCAGAGGTGAAGAAGCCCACCGCGCCCCGCTTCCACGGACGCCACCAGCTCAACCGGCACCCGGACGGGCTGGAGAAGTGCATCGGCTGCGAGCTGTGCGCCTGGGCCTGCCCCGCCGACGCGATCTATGTGGAGGGCGCGGACAACACCGACGAGGAGCGCTACTCCCCGGGCGAGCGCTACGGCCGCGTCTACCAGATCAACTATCTGCGCTGCATCCTGTGCGGCCTGTGCGTCGAGGCGTGCCCCACCAGGGCGCTCACCATGACCAATGAGTACGAGCTCGCCGACCGCACCCGCGAATCGCTCATCTACACCAAGGAGGAGCTGCTCGCGGGCCTCGAGGACGGGATGGTCGACTCCCCGCACGCCATCTACCCCGGCACCGACGAGCAGGACTACTACCGGGGCCTGGTGACCGAGGCCGCGCCCGGCACCACCCGGCAGGTGGCGGCCAGCAAGGGCGAGACCCTGTCCGACCAGGCCGCGGGGAACGAGGAGTCGCAGGATCGGCAGCAGGGGGTGCAGGGATGAGCGGCGGCGCTCTGGCCGCGGCGGCCTCCACCACCTCCACCGGTGAGGCCCTCCAGTTCTGGGTGCTCGGCACCGTCGCCGTGATCGGCGCGCTGTGCACGATCCTGATGCGCAAGGCCGTGCACAGCGCCCTGTGCCTGGCGGGCACCATGATCGTCCTGGCGGTCTTCTACCTCGCCAACGGCGCGTACTTCCTGGGCGTCGTCCAGATCGTCGTCTACACCGGCGCGATCATGATGCTCTTCCTCTTCGTGGTGATGCTGGTCGGTGTCACCGCCGCCGACTCCCTCAAGGAGACCCTGAAGGGGCAGCGCTGGCTCGCCGCCCTCTGCGGGATCGGCTTCGGCATCCTGCTGTGCGCCGGGATCGGGAACGCCTCGCTGAAGACGTGGACCGGCCTGGGCCAGGCCAACTCCGGCGGCAATGTGGAGGGCCTGGCGTCGCTGATCTTCACCAAGTACGTCTTCGCCTTCGAAATCACCGGCGCGCTGCTGATCACCGCGGCGGTCGGCGCGATGGTGCTGACCCACCGCGAGCGCACCGAGCGGGCCCGCACCCAGCGCGAGCAGTCCGAGGCGCGGGTGCGCACCGGCCGGAACGTGCCGCCGCTGCCGGCGCCCGGTGTGTACGCGCGGCACAACGCGGTGGACATCCCCGGTCTGCTGCCCGACGGCACCCCGTCCGACCTCACCGTCAACGCCACGCTGCGCGGCCGCGGCCAGATCCGCGACGTCTCCAGCGAGGCGCTGGCCGAGCTGGCGGCGCTGGAGCAGCGCTCGCAGCGCTGGCTGGGCCGGAAGAACGAGACCGGCAAGCCGTCCGGGAACGCCGGGGAGTCAGCCACTTCCGAGAACGGCGAGAACGGTGAAAACGGCGAGAACGCGGGCAGTGCGCCGAACCCGAGGGGAGTCGCCAAGTGAATCCGGTCAACTACCTCTACCTGGCCGCCCTGTTGTTCACCATTGGTGCGGCCGGCGTCGTCATCAGGCGGAACGCGATCGTCCTCTTCATGTGCGTCGAGCTGATGCTGAACGCGTGCAACCTGGCGTTCGTCACCTTCTCCCGGCTGCACGGCAATCTCGACGGCCAGATCATCGCCTTCTTCACGATGGTCGTGGCCGCGGCGGAGGTTGTGGTCGGTCTCGCGATCATCGTGACCATCTTCCGCTCCCGCCACTCGGCCTCGGTCGACGACGCCAGCCTGATGAAGCTCTAGAAGGGGTCGCGTTCAAGTGGAGAACCTCATCGGATTGCTTGTCGCGGTCCCGCTGCTCGGCGCGGCCCTGCTGCTGTGCGGAGGGCGGCGGCTGGACGGCAAGGGCCACTACATCGGCACGGTGCTCGCCGCCGCCTCCTTCGTCATCGGCGCGGTGCTCTTCGCCGACATGCTCGGCCGCGGCGAGCACGACCGGGCCCTGCACAGCAAGGTCTTCAGCTGGATCCCGGTGGGCGGCTTCCGCGCGGACGTCGCCTTCCAGCTCGACCAGCTGTCCATGACCTTCGTCCTGCTGATCACCGGTGTGGGCACGCTGATCCACATCTACTCGATCGGCTATATGGAGCACGACGAGCGCCGCCGCCGCTTCTTCGGCTATCTCAATCTCTTCCTCGCGGCGATGCTGCTGCTCGTCCTCGCCGACAACTACCTGCTGCTGTACGTCGGCTGGGAGGGCGTCGGCCTCGCCTCGTACCTGCTCATCGGCTTCTGGCAGCACAAGCCCAGCGCGGCCACGGCGGCGAAGAAGGCGTTCATCGTCAACCGCGTCGGCGACGTCGGCCTGTCGATCGCGATCATGCTGATGTT
The DNA here is from genome assembly GCF_018035285.1 of Streptomyces sp. MK37H. Taxonomy (NCBI): domain Bacteria; kingdom Bacillati; phylum Actinomycetota; class Actinomycetes; order Kitasatosporales; family Streptomycetaceae; genus Streptomyces; species Streptomyces sp. MK37H. Next base: position 19,325 of record NZ_JAAAYH010000099.1, read on the forward strand.
CACGACGTTCGGGACCTTCACGTTCGCCCCGGTGCTGACGAACGCGGACCACGCGAGCGAGGGCAAGCTCACCGCGATCGGGCTGATGCTGCTGCTCGCGGCCTGCGGCAAGTCGGCCCAGGTGCCGCTGCAGTCCTGGCTCGGAGACGCGATGGAGGGCCCGACCCCGGTCTCGGCCCTGATCCACGCGGCGACCATGGTGACCGCGGGCGTGTATCTGATCACCCGCTCCGGCGCGATCTTCAACGCCGCGCCGGACGCCCAGGCCGCGGTGGTCGCGGTCGGCGCGGTCACGCTCCTGTTCGGTGCGATCGTCGGTTGTGCCAAGGACGACATCAAGAAGGCCCTGGCCGGGTCCACCATGTCGCAGATCGGCTACATGATCCTGGCCGCCGGGCTCGGCCCGATCGGCTATGTCTTCGCGATCATGCACCTGGTGACCCACGGCTTCTTCAAGGCGGGGCTCTTCCTCGGGGCCGGTTCGGTCATGCACGCCATGAACGACGAGGTCGACATGCGCAAGTACGGCGGTCTGCGGAAGTACATGCCGGTCACCTTCATCACCTTCGGGCTCGGCTATCTCGCGATCATCGGCTTCCCCGGGCTGTCCGGCTTCTGGTCCAAGGACAAGATCATCGAGGCGGCGTTCGCCAAGGGCGGCACCGAGGGCTGGATCCTCGGCGGCGCGGCCCTGCTGGGCGCGGCCATCACCGCGTACTACATGACGCGGGTGATGCTGCTGACCTTCTTCGGCGAGAAGCGCTGGGGCACCACGCCCTCGCCCGAGGAGCCCAGCGCCGAGCCCGCCGCCGAGTCGGCCGGGGCGCACGCCGAACCGCATCCGCACGAGTCGCCCTCGTCCATGACCATCCCCATGATCGTCCTGGCCGTGGGATCGGTCTTCGCGGGCGGGCTGTTCAGCGTCAACGACGCGTTCCTGAAGTGGCTGGAGCCGGTCACCGGCCACAGCCACGGCGATTCCCCGCTCAGCGCCGCGGCGGTCACCGCCGGGACGATGGTGGTGCTGGCGATCGGTGTCGCCCTCGCCTGGGCGCAGTACGGACGCCGTCCGGTGCCGCGCACCGCCCCCCGCGGATCCCTGCTCACCCGGGCCGCCCGGCGCGATCTGCTGCAGGACGACTTCAACCATGTCGCGCTCGTCAAACCAGGCCAGTATCTGACCCGCGGTCTGGTCTATGTCGACCACAAGCTGGTCGACGGGGTGGTCAACGGCACCGCGGCCTCGGTCGGCGGGCTCTCCGGCCGGCTGCGAAAGCTGCAGAACGGCTATGCCCGTACGTACGCGGTCTCGATGTTCGGCGGTACGGCGGTGCTCATCGCCGCGACCCTGCTGATGAGGGCGGTCTGAGTCATGTCATTTCCCCTGCTGACGGCCACGGCCGTGATGCCCGCGCTCGGCGCGGTTGTCACCGCCGCCGTGCCCGCCGCCCAGCGCGCCGCCGCCAAGTGGGTGGCGCTGGGTTTCTCCCTGGTCACCCTCGCCCTCGCGGCGGTCGTGCTGGTCCGCTTCGACCCCGGCGGCGCCCGCTTCCAGCTCACCGAATCCCACGCCTGGATCAAGGACTTCGGCGTCCGCTACGAACTGGGCGTGGACGGGATCGCGGTCGCGCTGATCGCGCTCACCGCCGTGCTCATCCCCTTCATCATCCTGGCGGGCTGGCATGACGCCGATCCGCTGGAAGGCGCCCGCCCCAACCGCCGCTGGCGGCCCACCCAGGGCTTCTTCGCGCTGATCCTGATGGTCGAGGCGATGGTGGTGATCTCCTTCGAGGCCACCGACGTCTTCCTCTTCTACATCTTCTTCGAGGCCATGCTGATCCCGATGTACTTCCTCATCGGGGGCTTCGGGGACCGGGCCGGTGGCCGCTCCGAGGAGGAGACGGCCACTCAGCGCTCCTACGCCGCGGTGAAGTTCCTGCTCTACAACCTGGCGGGCGGGCTGATCATGCTGGCCGCGGTGGTCGGTCTGTACGCGGTCACCGCCGATCAGCTCGGCACCGGCACCTTCTCGCTCCAGGAGATCGTCCAGGCGCGGGCGGGCGGCCATCTGGACATGGCGTCCGGCACCGAGCGGCTGCTCTTCCTCGGCTTCTTCTTCGCCTTCGCGGTGAAGGCGCCGCTGTGGCCGCTGCACACCTGGCTGCCCAACGCGATGGGGGAGTCCACCGCCCCGGTCGCCGTGCTGATCACCGCGGTGGTCGACAAGGTCGGCACCTTCGCGATGCTCCGCTTCTGCCTCCAGCTCTTCCCGGAGGCCAGCAAGTGGGCCACCCCGGCGATCATGATCCTGGCGCTCATCAGCATCATCTACGGGGCGCTGCTGGCGATCGGCCAGCGGGACATCAAGCGGCTGATCGCCTACGCCTCGATCTCCCACTTCGGCTTCATCATCCTGGGCATCTTCGCGATGACCACCCAGGGCCAGGGCGGCGCCACCCTTTACATGGTCAACCACGGCATCTCCACCGCCGCGCTGATGCTGGTGGCCGGGTTCCTGATCACCCGGCGCGGTTCGCGGCTCATCGCCGACTACGGCGGGGTGCAGAAGGTGGCCCCGGTGCTCGCCGGCACCTTCCTGATCGGCGGGCTCGCCACCCTCTCGCTGCCCGGGCTCGCGCCGTTCATCAGCGAATTCCTGGTCCTGGTCGGCACGTTCAGCCGCTATCCGGCACTCGGCGTGATCGCGACCGTCGGAATAGTGCTGGCGGCGCTCTACGTTCTGATCCTCTACCAGCGCACCATGACCGGTCCGGTGAAGGCCGAGGTGCGGTCCATGCCCGATCTGCGGGTGCGTGAGCTGGTCGTCGTGGCCCCGCTCATCGCGCTGCTGATCTTCCTCGGGGTCTATCCGAAGCCGCTGGCCGACATCGTCAACCCGGCGGTCGACCACACGATGTCCGTGGTGGACAAGAAGGATCCCAAGCCCGATCACCCCGTCACCGACGCGGGCTGGTTCAGCTACAGCCCGAAGTCCGACGGTGCTTCCCACGACGGTGCTTCCGGAGGTGCCAAGTGACCCACGCGGCCACTGTCCACAGCCTGTGGACAACAGCGGCGGCGGCGCCCGACAAGATCCCGTCGCCCGATATAGAGTACGGCCAGCTGGCGCCCACGCTGATCGTGCTCGGCGCCGCGATCGTCGGCGTCCTGATCGAGGCGTTCCTTCCGCGCCGCCAGCGCTACATGGCGCAGCTGTTCGTCTCCGTGGTCGCCCTGGCCGCGGCCTTCGCCGCCGTGATCGGCCTCGCCGCCGGTGACTACGGCACCAGCAAGGCCCGTGTCGCGGCCATGGGCGCGATCGCGGTCGACGGACCGGCGCTCTTCCTGCAGGGGACCATTCTCCTGGTGGCGCTGGTGGCGGTGTTCACCTTCGCCGAGCGGCGGCTGGATCCGGTGGTGCACGGCAACCGCGTCGACTCCTTCGCGGCCCAGGCCGCCGCCGTGCCCGGTGGCGACACCGAAAAGGCCGCCGTCAAGGCGGGGTTCACCACCACCGAGGTCTTTCCGCTGGTCCTCTTCGCGGTCGGCGGCATGCTGGTCTTCCCGTCCGCCAACGATCTGCTGACGCTCTTCGTGGCGCTGGAGGTCTTCTCCCTGCCGCTGTACATCCTGTGCGCGCTGGCCCGGCGCCATCGCGCGCTGTCGCAGGAGGCCGCGGTCAAGTACTTCCTGCTGGGCGCCTTCTCCTCGGCGTTCCTGCTCTTCGGCATCGCCCTGCTGTACGGCTACGCGGGCACGGTCTCCTACTCCGGGATCGCGGACGTCGTCGACGGCCAGGTCAGGAACGTCACCCCGGCGCTCGCCGGGACCATGGGCAATGACGCGCTGCTGCTGATCGGCGGGGCGATGGTGCTGGTGGGGCTGCTGTTCAAGATCGGTGCCGTGCCGTTCCACATGTGGACCCCCGACGTCTACCAGGGCGCCCCGACCCCGGTGACCGGCTTCATGGCGGCGGCCACCAAGGTCGCGGCCTTCGGCGCGCTGCTGCGGCTGCTGTACGTCGTACTGCCCGGGCTGCGCTGGGACTGGCGGCCGGTGATGTGGGGCGTCGCCATCGTCACCATGCTGGGCGGCGCGATCGTGGCCGTCACCCAGACCGATGTGAAGCGGCTGCTGGCGTACTCCTCGATCGCCCACGCCGGGTTCATCCTGGCCGGTGTCATCGCCACCACGCCCGACGGCATCTCCTCCGTCCTCTTCTACCTCGCCGCGTACTCCTTCGTGACCCTCGGCGCCTTCGCGGTGGTCACCCTGGTGCGGGACGCGGGCGGCGAGGCCACCCACCTGTCCAAGTGGGCCGGTCTCGGCCGCCGTTCGCCCCTGGTGGCCGCCGTTTTCGCGGTCTTCCTGCTGGCCTTCGCCGGTATCCCGCTGACCAGCGGCTTCGCCGGGAAGTTCGCGGTCTTCAAGGCGGCGGCAGATGGTGGGGCGGGCGCGCTGGTGGTGATCGGTGTGATCTCCTCGGCGGTCGCCGCGTTCTTCTACATCCGGGTGATCGTGCTGATGTTCTTCAGCGAGCCGCGCACGGACGGCCCGTCCGTGGCCGTGCCGAGCCCGCTGACCTCGTCGGCCATCGCGATCGGCGTGGCGGTCACGCTCGTCCTGGGCGTCGCCCCGCA